>JBBIOF010000506.1:0-2603 GCA_037443505.1 Candidatus Rokuibacteriota bacterium | reverse complement strand
GGCCGGCGAGGGACCGCGCCGCACGACGGCGGCCAGGAGGGCGGTGCTCGCGGCGAGCGCCACGAGGGTCGCGAGCAGCACCACCCGGCGGCCCAGGCCGGCCTGCACGGCACGGTCGGCCATCCAGCCGCCCAGCAGGAGCCCGCCCACCCCGGCGAGCCCCTGGAAGCTCGAGTAGAGGCCCGCCCGGCCCAGCTCCGCCACTCCTGCCTCCATGAAGAGCAGCGGTGCCCAGGTGGCCAGCACGTACTGGACCCACATGACGCAGAGGCCCACCAGCGCCAGCCACCACAGGTCGCCCCGCGCCACCACCCGCGCGAGCCGGACCGGGAGCGGCTCGGCCTCGGGCGCCGCCGCCGGCGAGGGCACCAGCCGGGCGATGAGCAGGGCCGCCAGGAGGGTGGGCAGGGCGACGACCGCCATGGCCAGGCGCCAGGACATCCGCTCGCCCAGCAGGCCGCCCAGCAGCAGCCCGGCCGTGATCCCGAGCCCAGGCCCCATGAAGGACACGGCCTGGCCCAGGGCGAGGCGGTCCGGCGGGGTGACGGAGGCGATGATCGCCCGGTCGTTGGAGAAGAGGCAGCCCTGGCTCGCCCCGGTGGCCAGCCGCGCCGCCAGCAGGGTGGCGAAGGACACCGCGAATCCGGTGGCCACGGAGGCGGCGGCTCCGGCCCAGAGGCCGATCAGCAGGACGCGGCGCCGGCCGAACCGGTCCCCCAGCACGCCGGCCGGCACCTGCATCAGCGCGTAGGCGCCGAAGAAGCTCGAGGCGAGCACGCCCGCCGCGGCGTAGCTCAGGCCCAGCTCGGCGATGACGGGCGGCAGCAGGGCCGCGAAGCCCATGCGCACCAGGTAGTTGCTGATCCACGCGAAGACGAAGAGCAGCCAGACCAGCGCGTAGGGAGGCGCGGCCGCCATGCGGAGCGTTAGTGTATCATCCCGGTGATGCGACGGCGGCTCGCCCTGGCGGTGCTCCTGCTGATCCTCCCCGCGGCCGCCCGGGCCCAGCCCTGCACTGACCCGCTCCCCGTGCTGTTCGAGCGCGTGTCGCCGTCGGTGGTGTCCATCCAGGCGACCAGGATCGACAAGCTCCGGACGCAGCACAGGTTCGAGACGGTGGTGGGCTCGGGCGTGGTGATCGACCGCGACGGCCACGTGCTCACCAACGCCCACGTGGTGGACGGCGCCGCCTCCGTGGCGGCGACGCTCGCGTCGGGGGCCCGGGTGGCCGCCCGGCTGGTGGGCCTGGATCCGGTGCTCGACGTGGCGCTGCTCAGGGTGGAGAGCCGGACCGCCGTGCCGGCCGCCCGGCTGGGGGACTCCTCGGCGCTCCGCGTCGGCGAGGAGGTCATCGCCATCGGCAGCCCGGTGGGGCTGGACCGGTCCATGAGCCGCGGCATCGTGAGCGGCCTCAACCGCCTGCTCCCCGGGCTCGCCGACCAGCCCATGATCCAGACGGATGCCGCCATCAACCCGGGGAACTCGGGCGGCCCGCTGGTGGACCGCTGCGGCGCCGTGGTGGGCATCAACACGTTCATCTCGGAGGAGGCGCAGAACGTGGGGTTCGCGGTGCCGGTGAACGCGGTGAAGGCGGTGCTCCGCGACCTCCGCGAGACCGGACGCGTGGTCCGCCCGTGGCTCGGCATCCAGGGGCGCGCCGTGACGCCGGCGCTCACCTCCCTGGTGCGGCTGCCGCTGGCGCCCGGCTACCTGGTCGAGGTCGTCTACGACGGCAGCCCCGCCGACCGCGCCGGGATCCGCGGCGGCCACCTGGCCGTGGTGATCCAGGGCGAGGAGTACCTGCTGGGCGGCGACGTCCTGACCGCCATCCAGGGCCAGCCGGTCCGCAGCCACGAGGACTACGTGGCGCGGGTGAGTGCGCTGAAGCCGGGCCAGCACGTCCGCGTGGTGATCGTGCGCGACGGCCAGGCGCGGGAGCTCACCCTCACCGTCGGCGAGCGCCCCCGCCTGCCGTCGGACCTCGCCGACTAGGTCCGCTGGCGGCCCTCGATGATGGCCCGCGCGCGGTGGAACACGCCGGCCAGCATCCGGCGGGTCAGCCTCCCGGTGAACGTGTTCTGCTGGCTCGGATGGTAGGACGCGATCAGCGTCACCCCGTCCTCGAGCGTGGTGACGGCGCCGTGGCCGAACTCCGGCAGCGGCCGCGGGACGGGCGCACCCAGCTCCCGGCGGGCGTCCAGGTAGGCCCGCCAGCCGATCCTGCCGAGCCCCACCACGACCCGCACGCGCTCGAGCCGGCGCAGCTCCTCCACGAGGTACGGCCGGCAGCGGGCGATCTCCTCCGGCGCGGGCTTGTTGGCCGGGGGCGCGCAGCGCACCGCGGCGGTCACCCAGGCGTCCCGGAGACGCAGGCCGTCGCCCGAGTGCTCGGACGTGGGCTGGTTCGCGAACCCCGCCTCCCAGAGCGCGCGGAAGAGCCAGCTGCCGCTCTCGTCGCCCGTGAAGATCCGCCCCGTGCGGTTGCCCCCGTGGGCGGCGGGCGCGAGCCCCACCAGGAGCAGGCGCGCCCGTGGGTCGCCGAAGCCGGGCAGCGGCCGGGCCCAGTAGCGCTGTCCGCGGAAGCGCCGGGGCGGCTCCGCCGC
>JBBIOF010000505.1:0-2610 GCA_037443505.1 Candidatus Rokuibacteriota bacterium | reverse complement strand
CGTGGCGGCGGCCCGCGAGCCCGCGCTGGGCGAGCTGATGGACCGCTACCTGGACCGCCGGGACGCCACCCCCGCCGGGCGCGAGTACGAGATCGTGGCGGACCGCGAGCGGGCGCGCTTCGCCGCCTGGTACGAGTTCTTCCCGCGCTCCGGCGTGGCGGGTCGCCACGGCACCCTCAAGGACGCGGAGGCCATGCTGGAGCGGGCGGCGGCCCTGGGCTTCGACGTGGTCTACCTGCCGCCCATCCACCCCATCGGCCGCACGAACCGCAAGGGGCGCAACAACTCGCTGGTGGCGGGGCCCGACGACCCGGGCAGCCCCTGGGCCATCGGCGCCGAGGAGGGCGGTCACACCGCCGTCCACCCCGAGCTGGGCACGCTGGAGGACTTCGACCGCTTCGTGGAGCGGGCCCGCGCGCTGGGCCTGGAGGTGGCCCTGGACTTCGCCATCCAGTGCTCCCCGGACCACCCGTGGGTGCGGGAGCACCCGGAGTGGTTCTTCCACCGCCCCGACGGCACCATCAAGTACGCCGAGAACCCGCCGAAGAAGTACCAGGACGTCTACCCGCTGAACTTCTACGGCGAGGATCCCCGGCCGCTCTGGGAGGAGATGCGCCGCGTCCTGGAGTTCTGGATCGGGCACGGCGTCAGGATCTTCCGCGTGGACAACCCCCACACCAAGCCCGTGAAGTTCTGGGAGTGGCTGATCCGGGCCATCCAGGACCGGCACCCCGACGTCATCTTCCTCTCGGAGGCCTTCACCCGGCCCAAGATGATGAAGGTCCTGGCCAAGGCGGGGTTCACGCAGTCGTACACGTACTTCACCTGGCGCAACGAGAAGCAGGAGCTGATCGACTACTTCACCGAGATCACGCGGCCGCCGGTGGCCGACTACTTCCGCGGCAGCCTCTGGCCCAACACCCCCGACATCCTGCACGCCACCCTGCAGAGGGGCGGGCGGCCCGCGTTCCGGATGCGCCTGGTGCTGGCCGCCACGCTCTCCTCCCTCTACGGGATCTACTCCGGCTACGAGCTGTGCGAGAACCAGCCCTTCGCGCCGGGGTCGGAGGAGTACCTCAACTCCGAGAAGTACGAGCTCAAGGTGCGGGACTGGGCGGCCCCCGGGAACATCGACGACCTGGTGGTGAAGGTCAACCGCCTGCGGCGCGAGCACCCGGCGCTGCAGCTCTACTCGAACCTGGCCTTCTATCCCTCCGACGACCCCCACGTCCTCTTCTACGGCAAGATGACCCCCGACCGGCGCGACGTGGTCTTCGTCGCGGTGAACCTGGACCCCTTCGCGACGCACTCGGCGTGGGTGGAGCTGCCCCTGCACGACCTGGGGATCGGCGAGGACCAGCCCTACAAGCTCCACGAGCGGCTCGGCGACACCTGGCAGGAGTGGCGGGGCCGTGGCGGGCGGGTCACCCTGGACCCGCAGCGGGAGCCCGCCGCGATCTTCTCCCTGCACCGCTGAGCCCGGGCGCTACCCGCGCGGCCTCGCCCCCGGGGTCAGTCCCCCTCAGCACGCGCGCCGCGAACTCCGCCCTCGCCCCGGCGTCCAGCGGGCGCCCTTCCTCCCTGCACCACCGCGCCAGGGCCTCGACATCGACGTCCACGCGCCGGGCAGGCACACCGGCGATGGACGCCCCCACGAGCGTTCGCCGGGCGTTGGCGAGCCAGTCCTCGTAGGACGCCTCGAGGCGGTCCCCATCCGCAGCCAGCTCGCGCAGCCGCGCCCACTGGTCCCTCCGGTACCAGGCCACCGCGACGACGGCATCGTCCCGCGGGCTCACGCGGCCACGCCTCCGCGCCGGAACCGCTCGTAGCGGACCTCCACCAGCTCCCGCGCCGGCCAGAGCTCGGGCCGCCGCGGCCGCTCGATGGGCCTCCCGTGGAGGGCCTGGATCGCGTGCACGAGGGTGGGCCCGTCGGGCTCCTCCAGGATGTCCCGGCGGACCTCGAGCACGTAGTCCGGGCGCAGCCCCACGAAGTACCGGTCGAAGGCGGCGTGGTGCAGGGCGCACAGCGCCAGCCCGTTCCGGACGTGCGGCTCGCCCGCGGGCTCCGCGTCGGGCACGATGTGGGCCGCGTCGAGGAGCTCCTCGTGGCGCAGGCGGCAGAAGGCGCACTGGCGCCGGTACGCCTCCAGCACGCGCTCGCGGAAGCTCCGCTGGTGCAGCCGCACCCGGACCGCGGCCGTCACGTACACGCGACGCGCGGTGTCGGCGTCCTCGTGGGCCGCGGCGCCGGCCCGGGGCCCGGCCCCCAGGTACCTCGCGTCGTCCACCGCCACCGTGAACGCCAGGCCGGTCGGGTCGTCTCCCACCACGAACACCGGCCACGCGGCCACGTACTTGCCGCGCGCGACGCCGTGGAAGTAGGCGAGGGGCAGCCGTCGGTCCATCGCCGCCCGCAGGCCGCGGTTGTCGGGGTGCTCGGGGTCCGTACCGCGGTACCGGTATCGCAGGAGCCCGTTCGGGCCGAACGCATCGTCGTAGGGGCCCTCCGGCGCGGTCGTGATCGACAGGGGTGCGGCCTGCAGCACCCTGGGCTTGAAGATGCCCTGCGGGCCGACCAGCGGCACCCGCACGCCGTCGAGGACGAACC
>JBBIOF010000504.1:0-2612 GCA_037443505.1 Candidatus Rokuibacteriota bacterium | reverse complement strand
CGCGCTTGTACTCGGTGAGCGGGTCGCGCTGGCCGTAGCCGCGCAGCCCGATGCCCTCCTTGAGGTGGTCGATCGACAGCAGGTGGTCCTTCCACTGCTGGTCGATGACGATGAGCATCTCGTGGCGCTCCAGGGCCCGCATGAGCTCCGGGGACAGCTCCCGCTCGCGGGCCGCGTACCGCTCGCGGACGGCCGCGCCCACGAGCTCGGCCAGGCCCTCGCGGGTGGCCGCCTCCTGGAAGCGGGCGGGCGGGATGCGCACGTCGAACTGGCGGGCGAGCGCCTCGTTGAGGCCGGGCAGGTCCCAGTCCTCGGGGTGGGCGCTGGCGGGCGCGTACCCGTCCAGCGTGGCCTCCACCAGGTCCTCGATCCACTCGGTGATCGTCTCGGCCTGGCTCTCGCCCTCCAGGATCTGGCGGCGCATGCCGTACACGATCTCCCGCTGCTTGTTCATGACGTCGTCGTACTCCAGCAGGTGCTTGCGGATCTCGAAGTTGTGGTTCTCCACGCGCTTCTGGGCGGTGGCGATGGCCCGGGTGACGAGCCGGTGCTCGATGGGCTCGCCCTCCTCCATGCCCAGGCGGTCCATGATCCGCTGGATGCGCTGGGAGCCGAAGATCCGCAGGAGGTCGTCCTCCAGCGAGAGGTAGAAGCGCGAGGAGCCGGGATCGCCCTGGCGCCCGGAGCGGCCGCGGAGCTGGTTGTCGATGCGGCGCGACTCGTGGCGCTCGGTGCCGATGATGTGGAGGCCCCCCAGCTTCACCACCTGCTCGTGCTCCGGCTCGGTGATCCGGCGGGCCTCCTCCAGCGCCGCCCGGCGCGCCTCCGGGGGCGCCGTGGCGGGGTCGAGCCCCTTCTTGCGGAGCAGCTCCTTTGCCAGGAAGTCGGGGTTACCGCCCAGCAGGATGTCCGTGCCGCGCCCGGCCATGTTGGTGGCGATGGTGACCGCCCCCAGGCGCCCGGCCTGGGCCACGATCTCCGCCTCCCGCTCGTGGTACTTGGCGTTGAGCACCTCGTGGCGGACGCCCCGCTTCTTCAGGAGCGCCGACAGGCGCTCGGACTTCTCGATGGAGATGGTGCCCACCAGGACCGGCTGGCCCCGCTCGTGACACCGCACGATGTCCTCCACCACGGCCGCGAACTTCTCCCGCTCCGTCTTGTAGACGACGTCGGGGAAGTTGACGCGGATCAGGGGCCGGTTGGTGGGGATGACCACCACGTCCAGCTTGTAGATCCTGGCGAACTCCTCCGCCTCGGTCTCGGCCGTGCCCGTCATGCCGGCCAGCTTCCGGTACATGCGGAAGTAGTTCTGGAAGGTGATGGTGGCCAGCGTCTGGTTCTCGCGCTCGATGCGGACGCCTTCCTTGGCCTCCACCGCCTGGTGCAGGCCGTCCGACCACCGCCGCCCGGGCATCAGCCGGCCCGTGAACTCGTCGACGATGACCACCTGTCCGTCCTTCACCACGTAGTCCACGTCGCGACGGTAGAGCGCGTGCGCGCGCAGCGCCTGCTGGATGTGGTGGAGGATGTCGATGTTCCGCGGGTCGTAGAGGTTGTCCACGCCCAGGAGGCGCTCGCAGCTGGCGATGCCCTGCTCGGTGAGGGCCACGGCCTTGGACTTCTCGTCCACGATGTAGTCGCCCTCGGCCTGCTGCTCCACCTCGGACAGCTTGCCCTCCACGATGGTGGCGGCCCGCCGGAGCTTCGGGATGATCCGGTCGATCTTGTAGTAGAGCTCGGTGGACTCCTCGGCGGGCCCCGAGATGATGAGGGGCGTCCGCGCCTCGTCGATCAGGATGGAGTCGACCTCGTCCACGATGGCGTAGTGCAGCTCCCGCTGCACCAGCTCGTCCTTGGTGAACCGCATGTTGTCGCGGAGGTAGTCGAACCCGAACTCGTTGTTGGTGCCGTAGGTGACGTCGGCCAGGTACGCCTCGCGCCGGCTGCAGGGCCGGAGCGCCATCAGCCGGACGTCGGGCGTCACGTAGCCGGGGTCGTAGCGGAAGGACGCCTCGTGCTGGATGACGCCGACGCTGAGCCCCAGCGCGTGGTAGACGGGGCCCATCCACTGCGCGTCGCGCTTGGCCAGGTAGTCGTTGACGGTGACGATGTGGACGCCGCGTCCGGTGAGCGCGTTGAGGTACGCCGGCAGCGTGGCCACGAGGGTCTTGCCCTCGCCGGTGGCCATCTCGGCGATCTTGCCCTGGTGCAGCACCATGCCCCCCACGAGCTGCACGTCGAAGTGGCGCATGCCCAGGGTCCGCCGGGCGGCCTCGCGGCAGACGGCGAAGGCCTCCGGGAGCACCTCGTCCGGCTCCGCGCCGCCTGCCAGCCGCGTGCGGAGCTCGTCGGTCTTCGCCCGCAGGGCCGCGTCGTCGAGCGCCTGCATGGTGGGCTCGAGCGCGCCGATCTGGGCCACCACGGGCATCATGCGCTTGACGTCGCGCTCGTGCTTGGTCCCGAAGACCTTCCGGAGGAGGGCGTTCAGCATGCTGGGACCATTATACAGGCCGGGTGCGGGGACGCCCGCGCCCGGGCCCCAGCAGCTCGCGCGCGTGGCGGCGCGCCGTCTCGCTCGGACGCTCGGGCAGGTCCGGATACCGGCTCGGCAC
>JBBIOF010000503.1:0-2615 GCA_037443505.1 Candidatus Rokuibacteriota bacterium | reverse complement strand
TCCGCGCCCTCGGCAAGCCCTGCGTGGCGCACTTCGTCGGCGGCCGCGGCATGCCCGGGGGCGACGGGATCGTCACGGCCGCCACGCTGGAGGACGCGGCGCGGACCGCCGTGGCGCTGGCCCGGGGAGAGCAGCCGCGGGCCGCGGAGTTCACCCTGCCGGACGACGAGGTCCGCCGGCTCGTCGAGGACGCCGTCAGGGGGCTCGCGCCCGCGCAGCGCTTCGTGCGGGGCGTCTATTCGGGCGGCACGCTGGCCTGGGAGGCTGCGCACCTGCTGGCCGCGGCCGGGCTCCGGGACGTGAGCCCGGGGGTCACCGGCGGCGGCGCGGGGCACCGCGTCGTCGATCTCGGCGAGGACGTCTTTACCGTCGGCCGCCCCCACCCGATGATCGACGGCACGGTCCGCCGGGAGTGGATCCGCAGGGAGGGAAGCGACCCCTCCACGGCGGTCCTCCTGCTGGACGTGGTCCTCGGCTTCGGCGCCCACCCCGATCCGGCCGGCGAGATCCTGCCCGCCGTCGATGCCGCGCGCGCGGAGGCGGCCGGCCGGGGGGGCCGGCTCCCCGTGGTGGCCAGCGTGACGGGCACCGACGCCGATCCCCAGGTCCGGAGCGCCCAGGCCGCCCGGCTGGCGGCCGCCGGGGTGGTCGTGATGCCCTCGAACGCCCAGGCTGCGCGCCTGGCGGCGAGGATCGCAGCCACCCGCGCCTGACACGCGCGCCCGCGGACCCGCGTGGGCCCGGCCCATCCGGTTGTGGTATTGTCCGGTCTTCGATGCCGAGCGACGCCGGACACCGCCGCCCAGGGGACCTGCTCGCCGTCCCGCCCCGCGTCATCAGCCTCGGCCTGCCGATCTTCGCCGGGGAGCTCGGAAGGCTGGGCGTCCCGGTCGAGCACGTGGACTGGCGCCCACCGGCGGCCGCCGACGAGCGGCTGGCGGCGTTCCTGGAGCGGCTCGAGGACCGGCGGGACGCGATCGAGGCCGCGAACGCCGCGGCGTTCGCCCGCCTGACCGGCGGCGAGCCGGTGCTGGTAGACTGCCGTCCGGCCCGGGAGGCCCTGGAGCTTCCCGAGCGCACCGTCCTGCACGCGGGCCCGCCCATCGCCTGGGAGCGGATGTGCGAGCCCGTGCGGGCGGCCGTGCTGTGCGCCATCCAGTACGAGGGCTGGGCGGCCAACGACGACGCCGCGCGGGGGCTGGTGGAGCGGGGCGAGGTGCGGCTCGAGCCCTGTCACCACTGGCGGGCGGTGGGACCGATGGCGGGGATCGTCACGGCTTCCATGCCGGTCTTCGTCGTGGAGAACCGGGCGTACGGCAACCGGGCGCACGCCACCATCAACGAGGGGCTCGGCAAGGTGCTGCGCTTCGGCGCCACCGGGGAAGCCGTCATCGCGCGGCTCCGGTGGATCGCCCGGGAGGCCGGGCCGCTCCTGGGCGCCGCGCTGCGGGCCGCCCGGGGCATCGACCTGCACGCCCTGATGGCCCAGGCGCTGCGCATGGGCGACGAGATGCACCAGCGCAACCTGGCCGCGTCGGCCCTGCTGGCGCGCGCCCTCATGCCCCACGTGGCCCGCGTCGGGCAGCGCCACGGAGCCGTGGCGCGCCTGGCCGAGTTCCTGGCGGGCAACGACCAGTTCTTCCTGAACGTCGCCATGGCCGCCGCCAAGGCCCTCGCCGACCCCGCTGCCGGCGTGCCGGACTCCACCGTCGTGGTCGCCATGGCCCGCAACGGCACCGACTTCGGCATCCGCGTCTCGGGACTCGGGGACCGCTGGTTCACCGCGCCCTCGCTGATGCCGGCGGGGCTCTACTTCCCCGGCTTCGGGCCCGACGACGCCAACCCGGACATGGGCGACAGCGCCATCGTGGAGACCGTGGGCCTGGGCGGCGGGGCGATGGCTGCCTCGCCGGCGGTGGCCCGCTTCGTCGGCGCCGGGGGCACGACCGCGGCGCTGGCCGCCACGGCGGAGGCCCGGGAGATCTGCGTGGGCGAGCACCCGCATTTCCGCATCCCCATCCTGGACGAGGCGGGCGCGCCCGCAGGCATCGACGTGCGCCGGGTGGTAGAGACCGGCATCACCCCGCTGATCAACACGGGCATCGCCGGCCGCCGGGCCGGCACGGGCCAGATCGGTGCGGGGGTGGCCCGGGCGCCGATGGCGTGCTTCGAGCAGGCCCTGGCGGCGCTGGCGGAGCCGGCGGGCGGCGCCGGGTGAAGGAAGAGCCATGAAGCGGCTGGAGGGGAAGGTCCGGCGGATGGCTCCACCGTGCTGTTCGTCACCCACAGCGTGGACGAGGCGGTCTACCTGGCCGACCGGGTGGTGGTGCTCACGCCCCGGCCCGGCCGCATCCGGACCGTCATCGACGTGAAGCTCGAGCGGCCGCGCGACGAGACCTCCAGCGGCTTCGCCGAGTACAAGCGGATGGTCCTCGACGAGATCCGCGACGACATGCGCCGCCTGGCCAGGAGCCGCTGACCCGCGCGCAGGAGGAGACCGCCGTGAGGCTCAAGTGCCGCCCGGACCCCGCCATGGTGCCGGCGCGCCCGCGCCGCAGCCGCTGAGGGACGCCGCCATCGCGGACCTGGTCCTCCGCGGATGCCGCCTGCCGGGG
>JBBIOF010000502.1:2348-2618 GCA_037443505.1 Candidatus Rokuibacteriota bacterium | reverse complement strand
CTCCCGGGCCTCGACCTCCGAGCGTTCGTCCGCGGCGTCCGGCGTGCGCTCGACCGCCCGGATGCGCCCGCGCCACCCTTCCCCCGCAGGCCGGACGGCCGCGGCGGGCCGTCTCACCAGGCGGTCCAGCCACCTTGACAGGCGTTACCTCCTGTCACTACTCTTACGTCAACCGTAGCCCCGGAGGTAGGGCAACGTCCCCATGTCCGCCGCTCGCATCGAGGGCAGGAGGTTCGCACGATGCCCGCAAAGCTGTTTGTCGGTAACCTC
>JBBIOF010000502.1:0-2330 GCA_037443505.1 Candidatus Rokuibacteriota bacterium | reverse complement strand
AGGCCACGGAGGAAGACCTGCGCGAACTGTTCGCCCAGGCCGGCACCGTAGAGACGGTGCGCATCATCACCGACCAGTTCACCGGACGCCCGCGGGGCTTCGGCTTCGTGGAGATGGCGACCAAGGAGGAGGCGACCAAGGCGATCGAGATGCTCAACGGCCGCCTCTTCCGCGACCGGAACCTCGTCGTCGACGAGGCGCGCCGCAGCCGCAGCGCGGGCCGGGCGGCGAGCGTGGAGCGCGGGGACCTCGGCCCGGCGGCGGTCCTGGGGGCGGCACCGCGGGATGGCGGCGGTGAGCGGCTGAGCGGTGAGCGGGAGCCCGGGGGCCCGCGCCCCCGGGACTTTTTTTTCGGCGGCTGCGGCTCGCCGGATGGCAGGACGCGGAAGGCCGCCCGTCAGAACAGCGTGAGCTGCGCCCCGGGAGGTGCCTCGTCCGCCGGCGGACGCAGCCCCTCCTGCTCGGTGAACGGACGGAAGCGCTCCCAGATCTCCCACACCTTCGCCTGGTAGTACTCGACGTTCTCGTCGGGCCGCGCCGGATCCCACGCGGCGAGCAGCCTGGCGTGCTCGGCGACGGGCACGTTCACGCCCCGCCCGGCGACGTAGTACGACACCTGGTCGCCGGGCTGCCACTCGCGGCCGGACGCCGCCGCCAGCTCGTAGGCGGCGGCGGCGTGGCGCAGGCCCGCGTCCACCCGCTCGCGGTACGCCCCGGGCGTCTCCGCCAGGGTCTCGGTGCGCGCGAAGAGCCGGGGCGGCACGCGGCGGGCGGCGAAGTCCTCCATCCACCGGTCCACCACCGCCTTGACGTCGCGGCCGCGGCCCGCCAGCAGGAGCCGCACGATCTCCTCGATGATCAGGCGCTGGAACGGCTCGAGGCCGCGCGAGCGGAAGGCGGAGCCCTTGAGCACCAGGCGTCCGCGCTCGTCCAGGAGGGCGTACGTCTTGAGCTTGTAGCTGAACATCGCGGCGTACCGGCCGTCGAGCTCCAGGTGCACGCCCGCCGGGAGCGCCGAGGCGATCCGGGCCAGCAGGGCTTCGTCCTGCTCGGGGCGGTGCCCGGGCGGCGGCACGAAGTACACGCCATCGGTGTCGGCCTCCACCGCCACCGCGCCCAGGGCGCCCAGCCGCTCGACGATGGCGCCCACCACCTCGCGCCCCTCGGCCGTGACCCGGTTGGCCGCCTCGGGGTCGTTCCAGTGGCCGCCCGTGAAGGCGAGGTAGCCGTAGAAGGCGTTGATCAGGATCTTGAAGGACTGCTGGAGCGCGGCGAGGTGCGCACGCTCGGCCGGGTCGGCGGCCTCGCCGGCGCGGCGCTTGGCCCGCACCCGGAACTCGCGCAGCCGGTCCAGCAGCCGGAGGAACACGCCCAGGTCGTCGGAGGCGGGTGCGATGCCGCGCGCCAGCATGAGCGAGGGGTAGAGCGAGGTGACGTCCACGTGCAGGACCGGGCGCGCCACGCCCTGCTGGAACACGGCCACCACGGCCCCGCCCACCGCGCCGCCCGCGCGGGGCAGGGGGACGGCGCGGCGGCGGTGGAGGTACTCGCGCATGAGGAGCGCGTCGATCTTGGCGGCCGCGCCCCGGAGGATGGTGGACTGGTAGTCGAAGGGCACCACCTGGGCCTGCGCGAAGTAGGGCGGCGCCAGGATCTCAGCCACCGCCAGCGTCTCCAGGACGTCGTCCAGGGCATAGGCCATCAGGCGGTCGGGCGCCTCCCGGAACTCGCGGCTGACGGCGGCGGCGTCCACGTAGGTGCGCTGGGGGGCGGCCACCCCCAGGTGGCGCGCGATGTCCTTCAGCCCGAACGAGGGCAGGTCGCGCGCCCCCACGTCGTGGAGCTGGGCCAGGATCCAGGTGTCCACCACGTGCCGGCCGGGGACGTCGTAGCGTCGGTAGCCGATGGCGCGCTCCGCCACCGTCAGCCGGGACGCCCGCCCCCGCACGAGGCCGCCGTCCCGCCCCCACGCCAGCGGCACGCCGTGCAGGCGGGCGCGCGCCTCCAGGTACTCGAGGTCGAAGCGGAAGACGTTGTGGCCCTCGATCACGTCGGGATCGCGCTCGCGCACCAGCCGCCCGCACTCCTCGATCAGCGCACGCTCGTCCAGCCGGTCTCCCCGCAGCACCTCGCGGAAGCCGGTGCTGTCCGCCAGCGCCACCGCGACGATGCGGTCCCCCGGGCGCGCGGCGCTGGGGAACTCGAACCCCTGGGTCGTGACGACCTCGAGGTCCAGGGCCAGCCGGCGGAGGTCCCCGAACCCCATGCCGCCGAAGGAGGTGCGGCCGGTCCAGAGCAGGTACTGGTGGACGGGGTCGGGCAGAAAGTGC
>JBBIOF010000501.1:0-2621 GCA_037443505.1 Candidatus Rokuibacteriota bacterium | reverse complement strand
GGCTCGAGGAGGCCGGCTACCTGGAGCGCCGCGGCGACGAGCTGGCGCTCACGCCCCGCGCGGCGCGCCGGATCGCCGACCGGGCGCTGCGCGAGGTCTTCAGCCGCCTGGGCCGCGACCGCCTCGGGGGCCACCCGGTCCACCGGCGGGGCGCCGGCGGCGACCAGACCGACGACACCAAGCCCTACGAGTTCGGCGACCCGTTTCTCCTGGACCTCAAGGAGACCGTGCTGGGCGCGGTGCGCCGGCAGGGGCCGGGCACGCCGGTGAGCCTGACGGCGGAGGACTTCGCCGTCCACCGGACGGAGCTCACGGCGCGGGCGGCCACCGTCGTGATGCTGGACATGAGCCGCTCCATGCTCAACGACGGCTACGTCGTGCCGGCCAAGAAGGTGGCGCTGGCGCTGGCCGCCCTCATCCGCGGCCAGTTCCCCCGCGACGCCCTCTACATCGTGGGCTTCTCCCTCTACGCGCGCCGCTTCCGGCCGGACGAGCTCCCGGCGCTCGACTGGAGCGAGTGGAACATCGGCACCAACATGCAGGCCGGCTTCCTCCTCGCGCGCCGGCTCCTGGCCCGCCACCCGGGGGGCACCCGGCAGATCCTGATGGTCACCGACGGCGAGCCCACGGCCCACCTGGAGGGCGAGGTGGCCGACTTCTCCTACCCGCCCGCCCGCCGCACCCTGGAGGAGACCCTCAAGGAGGTGCAGCGCTGCACCCGCGAGCGCATCACCATCAACACCTTCATGCTCGAGCGGAGCCCCTGGCTGACCGCCTTCGTCGAGCGCATGGCGCGCATCAACCGGGGCCGCGCGTTCTACACCTCCCCCGACCGCCTGGGCGAGTACGTCGTGGTGGACTACGTGACCTCCCGCCGCCGGAAGCTCTGACCATCGCCGGCGCGACCCTCGTCCTGCTCGTCCGTCACGGCCAGACCCCGACCACGGGGACCGTCCTGCCGGGGCGGGCGCCGGGCCTCCGCCTGTCGGAGGCGGGGCGCCGGCAGGCCGAGGCGGCCGCCCGGAGGATCGCCGCGCTGCCTCGCCTCGCTGCCGTGTATACCTCGCCCCTGGCGCGGGCCCGCGAGACGGCGGCCGCCATCGCCCGTGCCGGCCGGCTGCCCGTGCGCGTGGAGCCGGGGCTGAACGAGTCCGACATCGGCGAGTGGACGGGGCTCCCGCTCCGGCGCGCCCGTCGCAGGGCGGAGTGGCGCCTGGTGCGCCAGCAGCCCAGCCGGTTCCGCTTCCCCGGCGGCGAGTCGTTCACGGAGATCCAGGCGCGCGTCACCGGCGCCCTCGACCGACTGGTGGCACTGCACCGCGGCCGGACGGTGGTGGCGGTCTCCCACGGCGACCCGATCCGCGTGGCCGTCGCCCACGCCCTCGGCATCCACCTCGACCTGTTCCAGCGCCTGGTCGTGGCCCCGGGATCGGTGACGGCCGTCCTGTACCACGCGGACGGACCCAGGGTGCTCACGCTGAACTCCCTGGACGGCGACCTCGCGTGGCTGGCCCGCACGTGAGCCCGTCCTTCGACCTGGAGGCCCCGGACCACTTCACGGCGGGCGCCGTCGGCCCGCCGGGGCAGCGGGTCTTCTACCTGCAGGGCCGGGAGCGGTCGACCCTCGTCACCCTCCGGTGCGAGAAGGAGCAGGTCCGGGCGCTCGCCGACTGGATGGCGGGGCTCCTGGCCCGGCGCCCGGCGACCGCCCCGGGGATCTCGCCGGACCTCCTGGAGCCGGTGACGGCGGCCTGGACCGTCGCCTTCCTGGGCGCGGGCTACGACGAGGCGAACGACCGGGTCCTGGTGGAGGCGACCGAGCTGGTGGAGGACGACGGGGAGGAGGGCGAGTCCGCCCGGGCGCCGGCCGTCGCCCGGTTCAGGATCAGCCGCACGCAGGCGGCCGCGTTCGTGGAGCGCGCGCGGGCGCTGATGAAGGCCGGGCGCCCGACCTGCCCGATGTGCAGGAGGCCCGTGGAGCCGGGCGGCCACGTCTGCCCCCGCAGCAATGGGCACGCGGTCCGCTGACGAGCTGGACCTCCTCGCCCGCGGCGCGATCACCGTCAGGGGCCGGCTGCCCCGCAGCAGCAACGCCACGCTGCTGGTGGAGGTGGCCCTCGGCGGCGCCGCAGCCCTGGCGGTCTACAAGCCGGCCCGCGGCGAGCGGCCACTCTGGGACTTCCCGCCAGGCCTCTTCCGGCGGGAGGCGGCGGCCTACCTGCTCTCGGAGGCGCTCGGCTGGGACCTGGTGCCGCCAACCGTGGTGCGGGAAGGCCCGCTGGGCGAGGGCTCGCTCCAGCGCTTCGTGGACGCCGACTCCGCCGGCCACTACTTCACGCTCCGCGAGGACCCCGCGCACCACGACCGCCTCCGGCGCCTCTGCCTGTTCGACCTGCTCGCCAACAACGCCGACCGCAAGAGCGGGCACTGCCTCCTGGGCCGGGACGGCCGGGTGTGGGCCATCGACAACGCCCTCACCTTCCACGCGGAGCCGAAGCTCCGGACCGTCATCTGGGACTTCGGCGGCGAGCCCGTGCCGGAGCCGCTGCTGGACGACGCGCGGCGGCTCGTGGCCGCGGGCGTGCCGGAGGCGCTGGCCGCGCTCCTCGAGCCGGCGGAGC
>JBBIOF010000500.1:0-2626 GCA_037443505.1 Candidatus Rokuibacteriota bacterium | reverse complement strand
CCGTAGTGGTTGACGAAGACGCGGGGCTGGAAGGCCTTCCAGCACGCCTCGGCCAGCGCGGCCGGCATGGGCGCGCCGGCGTAGGCCAGCTTGCGCACCGACGAGACGTCGGTGCGTGCCAGCTCCGGCGCGTGGAGCAGGTCGTAGTAGAGGGTCGGGACCAGGTAGAGCGCGGTGAGCCGCTCCGTCTCGACCAGGCGCAGGGCGGCGGCCGCGCCGAACCGGGGCTGGCAGACGAAGCAGCCGTTCACCGCGGCCATGCTCGTGAGGGAGTGGATGCCCATGGTGTGGTAGAGCGGCATCACCCCCAGCGTGCGCTCGCCCCACTCGTAGCCGCACTGGATCACGTGGGCCAGGGCGCCGGCGTAGTGGTTCCGGTGGGTGCGCGGCACGCCCTTGGGGCGGCCGGTGGTGCCCGAGGTGTAGAGGATGAGCGAGAGGTCGCCCTCCGTCGGGGCGGCGAGCGGGCCCCCGCCCTCCTCGCCGAGCGCCTCCAGCGCCCGTGCTCCCTCCGGCGCCGGCGAGCCCGCCGAGACCAGGACGACCTCGCGGCCCCGCGCCGCCTCCTGCACGGCCGCCGCGCTGGCCTCCTCGACGACGACCACCCGGGCGCCGGAGTCCTGCAGGACGTACGCCAGCTCGGCGGGCGCGAGCCGGACGTTCACGGGCACGGCGACGGCGGCGATGCGCTGGAGCGCCCACCAGGCCAGCACGTGCTCCACGCGGTTGCGGAGAACCAGTAGCACCCGGTCCCCGCGGCCCACTCCCAGGCGCGCCAGGCCGCGGCCCAGCGCGGCGGTCCGGCGGTCCAGCTCCGCGTAGGTGAGCCGGACGGGACCGTCCACCACGGCCTCGGCCCCCGGGTGGCGCAGGGCCGCGCGCTGGAGCAGGTCGGCCAGGGTCACGGCACGAGCAGGACCTTGCCCCGGTTCTTCCGGTCCAGCACGTACTGGACGGCGGCCCGGGCCTCCTTCAGGGGGAACACCCGGTCCACCACGGGCCGGAGCCGCCCGGCCACCACGTGGTCGAGCACCTGCTGGAGCTCGAGGATGGAGCCCAGGTTGGTGCCGATCACCCGGAGGTTCTTCGAGTACACGTGGCGCAGGTCGAGGCGGCTCCAGTGGGTGTCGTGGGAGCCGATGGTGACCAGCTTGCCCAGGCGGGTCAGCGCGTGGACCGAGCGCTCGAAGGTCGCGCCCCCGATGTGCTCGATGACCACGTCCACTCCCCGCTTGCCCGACCAGCGCCTGGCCTCCTCCACGAAGTCCTCCCGCCGGTAGTTGACCACGTGCTCGGCACCCAGCTCGCGGGCCAGCTCCACCTTGTCGTCGCTGCCCACGGTGGTCATGACCCGAGCGCCGCAGAGGCGCGCGACCTGGATGGCCGCGCTGCCCACGCCGCTGCCGGCGGCCTGGACCAGCACGAGCTGCCCCGGCCGCACGTCGGCCTGCGCCACCACGGCGTGCCAGGCCGTGAGCATCGCCATGGGCAGGGCCGCGCCCGCCTCGAAGGACAGGCTCTCGGGCAGCGGCAGGAGGTTGGCGGCCGGCGCCTTGACCAGCTCCGCGTAGCCGCCGTCCCGGTGGGCGCCCAGGTAGCCGTACCGGATGCAGACGGTGCGCTCGCCCCGGAGGCAGTACTCGCAGCGCCCGCAGGAGAAGCCGGGGAAGACGATCACGCGCTGCCCGCGCTCGAGGCCCGTCACGCCGGGGCCGGCGGCCTCCACCGTCCCGGTGACCTCGCACCCGTTGACGTGCGGCAGCCCCTCGGGCGGCGGGAAGCGCCCGTCCAGGAGCAGCATGTCCACGTGGTTGAGCCCGCACGCCCGCACGCGGACCACGGCCTCGCCGGGCCCGGGCACCGGATCGCGGTAGTCACCGTACAGGAGCTTCTCGCTGCCGCCGTGCTCCTGGAAGAATGCCGCCTTCATGACCCCGCCGCGAGCTGCTGGCCCATCCGGCTGAAGAACTGGTCGGCCATCATCTTCGACACCCCGCCCAGCATCCGCTGGCCGACGCCGGCGATGAGGCCGCCCACCTGGACGTCGGCGGTGTAGGCGACGCGCGTGCCGCCCTCGATGTCCGACAGCGTGATGAGCGTCTCGCCGCGCACGAAGCCGGGGGCACCGCTGCCCTCCACCTGGAGCCGGTAGGATTCGGGGGGCCGCTTGTCGGCCAGGCGCACCTTGCCCTCGAACGTGCCCTTCACCGCGGCCACGCCCACCTTCATGACCGCCCGGTACTCGTCGTTGCCCAGGGCCTCGAGCTTCTCGCAGCCCGGGATCGCCTGGCGGAGCTGCTCGGGGTCGAGGAAGGCGTCCCAGACCTTCTGGCGGGGCGCCGGGATGTCGTGCGAGCCTTCGATCTTCATTCCGTGCCTCTCCTCGGGGTGACGTCCGGATTCCGAAAAGGCGCCTAAGTGTATCAGGGGCGGCCGTTCCCTGGCACCCCGATTGCCGCCCCCACGCCCTCGACTCGCCGCCTACCACGCCACCGCCCACCCCGTGCGCGCCGGCGCGAGCGTCCCGGGTCACGGGGGCGCCCGGAGCCCCGCCGGGTCAGTCCGGGAACCGCTCGCGGCAGATCGTGACCGACGCGATCGCCTCCGCCGGCACGGGCGTCAGCAC
>JBBIOF010000499.1:0-2630 GCA_037443505.1 Candidatus Rokuibacteriota bacterium | reverse complement strand
GGGGCCACGCCCAGCGCCTCCAGGTCGGCCGCCGAGGGCGCGTCGGGCTCGCGGCACGCCTGGCAGATGCGCCGCACCAGCCGCTGCGCCAGCACCGCCTCCAGCACGGAGGCGACGAGGTACGGCTCGGCCCCCATGTCCTGCAGCCGGGGGATGGCCCCGGGCGCGTCGTTGGTGTGCAGGGTGGAGAAGACCAGGTGGCCGGTGAGCGCCGCCTGGATGGCGATCTCCACCGTCTCCAGGTCGCGGATCTCGCCCACGAGGATCACGTCGGGGTCCTGGCGCACGATGTGGCGGAGGCCGGTGGCGAAGGTGAGGCCGATCTTGGGCTTCACCGGGATCTGGTTCACGCCCTTGAGCTGGTACTCCACCGGGTCCTCGACCGTGATGATCTTGCGGTCGGGCGAGTTGATCTTGTCCAGCGCCGCGTAGAGCGTGGTGGTCTTGCCGGAGCCGGTGGGGCCGGTGACCAGGATGATGCCGTGGGGGCGCGTGATCAGCGCCTCGAAGGCGCGCAGGGTCGCGGCCGAGAAGCCCAGGCGCTCCAGGGGCAGGAACACGCTCTGGCGGTCCAGCAGGCGCATGACGATGGACTCGCCGTGCACGGTGGGCACGGTGGACACGCGGATGTCCACGCGCCGGCCGTGGAGCGAGACGCGGATGCGGCCGTCCTGGGGCAGGCGCCGCTCGGCGATGTTCATCTCGGCCATGAGCTTGATGCGGGATGTCACGGCGTCCCTGAGCCGCCGGGGCGGCGACTCCTGGTCGAAGAGAATGCCGTCGATGCGGTACCGGACGCGGAGGGTGTCCTCGAAGGGCTCGATGTGGATGTCGGAGGCCTCGGCCGCGATGGCGTTCTCGATGAGGAGGTTCACCAGGCGGACCACGGGCGCCTCGAACGCCATGTCGCGCAGGTGGTTGACGTCCTCCTCGCCCTCCGGCCCCCGCTCGTCCTCCAGGCCCTCCACGATTCGCTGCAGCGGGGTGGCCGTGCCGTCGTAGGTCCGGTCCAGCGCCTCCAGGATGGTCTCGGGCGTGCTCACCACCAGCCGGATCTCCATGCCCGTGCACTGGCGCAGGTCGTCCACCGCGACGGGGTTCAGCGGGTCGGCGGTGGCGACGGTCAGGACGCCGCCGTCCACGGCGACCGGGCACACGGTGTACTGGCGGAGGTACTTCGAGGAGAGGTTCTTGAGGACCGGCAGCGGCGAGGGCAGCTCGCCGCGCGCGACGTAGGGCAGGTCGTGCTGGCGCGCCACGGCGCGCAGCACGTCCTCCGGGGTGACGGCGCCCAGGGCCACCAGGGCCTCGCCGAGGCGCTCGCCGGTGGTCTCGGCGCGACGGAGAGCCTGGGCGACCGCCTCGCGGGTCGTGACGCCGTCGGCGACGAGGATCTCGCCGAGGAGCCGGGTCGCCGTCGCGATGACCATGCTATGCTCCTCGCGTATGTTAGCACAGTGGGCGCTCGTCGCCGTGGCGGCCGCCGCGGACCTGGCCGGTGCGGCGTTCGTCACCAGCGCCCACCGCGGGGGCCGCGCACCCCTGCGCTACTTCGTGGCCGCCGGCGCCGGCTTCATGCTGGCGGCCGCCTTCGTGCGCATGCTCCCGGAGGCCACCCAGGTCCCGCACGCCTTCCTCTTCGTCCTGATGGGCTACTTCGGCGTCCACCTCTTCGAGCACTCCCTGGCGCCGCACTTCCACTTCGGCGAGGAGGTCCACGCCGAGGCCTTCCTGCGGCCCTCGGCGGGGTTCCTGGCGCTGCTGGGGCTGGCCGTGCACACCCTCTTCGACGGGGTGGCCATCGCCGCCGGCTTCATGATCGCGCCCGCCCTGGGCGTCCTGCTGTTCCTGGCCGTGCTGCTGCACAAGCTGCCGGAGGGCTTCACCGTGGCCTCCATCGTGCTGGCCACCGGGCGCTCGCGGGCCGCCGCGCTGGGGGCCGGCGTCGCGCTCGGCCTCTCGACCGTGCTGGGGGCGGTCCTCACCGGCCTCCTGGCCGGCGCCCACGTGGGCTATGCCCTGGCGCTCTCGGCCGGCGTGACCATCTACGTGGCCGCCTCGGACCTGATCCCGGAGGTCAACCGGGAGGGGAGCGCGGGCCTCGCCTGGACGGTCTTCGGGGGGCTGGTCCTCTTCGCCCTGGCCGACTGGGGGCTGTCCCGGACGGGGGCCCACTGATGGTACGCTGGCGGCCATGAGCCTGACCGCCGCGCTCGTCCTGCACGGCCCGAACCTCAACCTGCTGGGTGTCCGCGAGCCGGCCGTCTATGGGTCGCTCTCGCTGGCCGAGGTGGACCGGGCCATCCGGGCCCACGCGCGGCAGCGGGGCCTCCGCGTGGAGTGCCGCCAGTCCAACCTGGAGGGCGAGCTCATCGGCTGGCTGCAGCGCGCCGAGCGGGAGGGCTTCGGCGGCGTCGTCTTCAACCCCGGCGCCTACACCCACTACTCCATCGCGCTCCGCGACGCGGTGGCCGCCATCCGGATCCCGGTGGTGGAGGTCCACCTGTCCAACGTGCACGGCCGCGAGGAGTTCCGCCGGCGGTCGGTCATCGCGCCCGTGGCCCGGGGCCAGATCTCGGGCTTCGGGCCGGTGAGCTACCTGCTGGGGCTGGACGCGCTCGTCGCGCTGG
>JBBIOF010000498.1:0-2631 GCA_037443505.1 Candidatus Rokuibacteriota bacterium | reverse complement strand
TGGTGGGCAGGGACGGGATTGAACCGCCGACACCAGGATTTTCAGTCCTGTGCTCTACCAGCTGAGCTACCTGCCCACGCAGCCGCAACAGGATAGCAGAGGGGTGCGATACCGTCAAAACGGACGGCGGCAGGACGGCGCCCGAGCGGACGCCGTCAGAACGCCGGCCGGTGGGTCAGCGCCAGCAGGACGAGCAGCAGCACCCACTGGACCGCCCAGCCGATGGCGACGACGACCACCGCGCGCCCGGTGGAGCGGTAGTCCAGCGCCTGGCGGACGGCCACCACGCCCGCCGCCAGCATCCAGACCGCCGCGACGACGAAGGCGAGCCCGCGGAGCCCGGGCACCAGGCCGACGACCCGCACCACGCCCGGCGCGGAGGCGAAGCCGATGACGCGGAGCAGCTCACCGTGGGTGGCCGAGGTCTGGGGCTCGGGCAGCAGGCGCGTGCCGATCCAGTAGGTGAGGAAGGCCCAGACGTACCAGGTGCCCAGCGACAGGACGACCTCGACGAGCATCGCGCCGGGCCTCGCTCCCCGTCCGATGCCAGCCGCCAGGCTCGACAGGACGACGACGCCGAGGGCCTGGGCGGTGGCGCCGCCATCGTGCTCCACCTCCTCGTACACGGCGGTGTCGAGGCGCGCGCTGCCCCACATGCGCTGGGCGAAGGTGGCCACGCCTACTCCACCACGGTGACGACGCCCAGGGCGCCGGACTTGTCGAAGAAGAGGGTGACGATGAAGACCTCGCCCGGCGCGAGCGCCCGCTTGAGGTCGGAGAGGACCACGCGCGGCCCGCCCGGCCGGAGCTGCACGACGGACTCGCCGGGCACCTCCAGCCGCTCCAGCGCGCCTCCGCCCGGTCCCACGAGCTGGGCGCGCCCGGCCACCGGCGCCTCGACGCGCCCCAGGACGTCGCCGTACCTCCCGGTGGAGGCGATGTCCACGTAGAACTCGAGAACCTCGCCCTGGCGCACGGCGCGGCCGCGGCGGGGCTCGATCCGGACGCCGCCGGTGTCGAGCACGCTGGGGTAGTAGACGCAGCCGCCGGTCCCCGCCAGCACCACCGCGAGCAGCGCCGCCCCGAGCGCCGCCCGCCGGCCGCGGGTCATCGGCCCTTGAACGCGCCCTCGGCCGCCATCGCCCGGAACGCGCGCTCGTACGCCAGGATGGTCTGCTGGATGTCCTCGTCGGTGTGCACGGCCGAGACCCAGCCGTGGTTCATGGAGCAATCGACGCCCTCGTTGAGGAGGGCGCAGCGCAGGAGGTGGTAGAGGTCGCCGCGCCGGGGGCGGTCGAACCCGGCCAGCCCCGGCTTGCCCTCGAAGGAGACGTGGTAGATGGAGGCCTCGCCGTACGCGGCCCCCGGTGCGCCCGCGCGCCGCAGCGCCTCGTTCAGGCCGGCGCGCAGCTCCTCGCCCAGCTTGCTGGCGCGCGCCTGCAGGGAGGCGTCCGCGCACAGCTCCAGGGTGGGGATGGCCGCGGCGGCCGACAGCGGGTTGGCGTTGAAGGTGCCGGCATGGGCCACGCGCTCGCTGCGGTCCCACGCGGGGTCGCCGCGGTGGGCCAGCATGGCCATGACGTCGCGGCGGCCGCACACCGCACCGCCCGGCAGGCCGCCGGCCACGATCTTGGCCAGGGTGGTGAGATCAGGCGTGACGCCGAAGTACTCCTGGGCGCCGCCCGGCGCGTACCGGAAGCCGGTGATCACCTCGTCGAAGATCAGCAGGACGTCGCGGCGCCGGGTGACCTCCCGCAGCTCCTGGAGGTACCCGGGGATGGTGGGCGTGGTGCCCGCCTGGCCGCCGGCCGGCTCCAGGATCACGGCGGCGACGTCGCCGCGCTCCAGCGCCGTGGCCACGGCCTTGATGTCGTTGGGCGGGCAGACGACCACCTGGTCCAGCGTCGTGCCGGGCACCCCGGCGGAGAGCGGCACCTCGTACGGTGGGTTCACGCCCGCCACCACGCCGTCGTGCCAGCCGTGGAAGTGGCCGGCGAGCTTCACGATGCGGGGCCGCCCGGTGAACGCCCGGGCCAGGCGGATGGCCAGGTGCGTCGCCTCCGTGCCCGACATGGTGAAGCGCGTCATCTCGGCGCACGGCACCAGCCGGTTGACCAGCTCCGCCCAGCGCACCTCCAGCTCGTGCGAGGCCCCCAGGTGGGTGCCGCGCTCCATCTGGGCCTGCACGGCCGCGACCACCGCCGGGTGGCAGTGGCCGAGGAACAGCGCCCCGTGCCCCATCCAGTAGTCGATGTACTCGTTGCCGTCCACGTCCCACTTGCGGCTGCCGCGGGCCCGATCGACGTAGACGGCGAAGGGGACGAGGTGCCGGATGTCGTGGGTGACGCCGCCCGGGATGGCCTTCCGGGCTCGCTCGGCGAGCGCTGCCGACCGGGGATGCCGGGCCCGGTAGGTCTCGTGAATGCTCATGCCAGCTTCATGATAACCCGCGCCCCGCGGCGCGTCCCAGAAGCTCGACGAGGGCCAGCTGGGTCTCGAGCGGCAGGCCGTCCACCGTGGCCTCGCGCCGCCGCGTGATCCCGTCCACCGCGCCGGCGGCCACGCAGGCCTCGAGCACGCGGCGCTCCAGGGCCGGGCCGTGCAGCAGGGCGCGGCCCGTGAGGCGGGCCA
>JBBIOF010000497.1:0-2632 GCA_037443505.1 Candidatus Rokuibacteriota bacterium | reverse complement strand
CCGGGATCACCTCGCCGCTCCGCGCAGGAGATCCTCGGCGAGCCGGGCGGCCCGGCGGAGCGTCTCGCCCAGCGACCCGCGCCCGGCGTCGAGATCGGCCGCCATCCCCCGCACGTTCCCCACCGCGTCGAAGGGGCGCTCCAGCGCGAGATCGACCGCGCGCAGGCGCCAGGGATCGGCGGGGGCCTCGACGTCGCGGATGCCCAGCTCGCCCGCCTCCACGCCCAGGGGCGTCAGGAGCCGGGAGAGCGCGGCGGGGCCATCCGGCGGCGTCACCCGGGGGCCGGCGCACCCGGAGGCGAGGAGGAGGGCGAGCCCGAGGCCGGCTCGGGCGGCGGACCTAGGGTGCAAGGAAGCCGGAGGAGCGCTCGGAGCTCCAGGCCACGCAGTCGAGGTGCATGCGGGCCACCGCCGCCTCGTCCAGGCGCAGCTTGGCGGCGTAGAGGGAGAACTTCTCCCACTCGCCGCGCTCGTAGGCGGTCAGGCAGCTCAGCACGTCGTAGGGCCGGGTGCGGTTGCCCAGCAGGGCGAGCGTGATGTCGTCGGCGAGGGGGAGGTCGGCCAGGACCTCCGGCATGGGCCGGCCGGTGATCGCGTCGAGGAGGGAGAAGAGCCCCATGAGGAACAGCTCCTGCGCACGCTCCTCCAGGCCGACGCTCGGGGCGACCAGCTCGCAGAAGCGGGCGCGAACCAGGGACGTGACCACCAGCTCGTCCGGCTGGTCCTTCGCCAGGCCCGCCAGGGCCACCACCGAGGCCCACTTCTTCACCGCGTCCTCCCCCAGCAGGGCCAGGGCTTGCCGGATGGACGTGATCCGGCTGCGGAACCCGAAGGCAGCCGAGTTGATGTAGGTCAGGAGCCGGTAGGTCAGGGACGGCTCGCGCTTGACGATCCGCTCGATCTGGCCGAGGTCGAGGCTCGGCCGGTTGATCTCCCGCAGGATTTCCAGGTACCGCGCCCGGTGGCCGGGAACGTCGCGCCCGGACAGGATGTAGGGCTTCGAGAAGAAGTAGCCCTGGAGGTAGGTGAAGCCCAGGTCCACCGCCTCGTCGAACTCCGCCCGCGTCTCGATCTTCTCGGCCAGCGGCCGGATCCTGCGCGACGCGATGAGGGCGGGCAGCCGGGCGCGCGCGGCCGCATCGGTCGCCCGGAAGTCCACCTTGATGATGTCGGCGAAGCGGACGAGCGGGTTCGACCAGTCGTCGCACACGAAGTCGTCCAGGGCGATCGTGTAGCCCCGGCGCTTGAGGTCGCTGCAGGCGTCGAACACCTCGGGGTCCTGCTCCACGTCCTCCAGGATCTCCACCACCACCAGGTCCCGGGGCAGGAGGGTGGCGTAGCCCCGCACCAGCGTGTCGCGGGTGAAGTTGATGAAGGCGCGCTTGCCGCCCGTGATCCGCTGCAGCCCCGGACGGAGGAAGCTGTCGGCGATGACCTTGACGGACGCCCGGTCCCCGTCGGTGGCGGAGAACACGTTCGTCGGGCCCGAGCGGAAGAGGAGCTCGTAGGCGTAAAGGTGGCGGTGCCGGTCGAAGATGGGCTGGCGCGCCACGAACACGTCCATACCGGGCGAACGTATGCCGGCGGGCCGGACACCGTCAAGGATTACCGCGGCTCGGACCAGGGATTACCGCGGCTCGGACCGGGCCGAGACGCCCAGGCCGAGGATGGCGCGGGCGAGCAGCCCCGGCGCGAGCCGCTGCAGGAGCACGACCAGCCGGGCGTGCCCGGTGACCACGATCTCGGGCCGGCGGCGCGCGGCGGCCCGCGCGATCTGCCGTGCGGCCCGGTCGGCGGGCATGACCAGCCAGGGCACCTTGTGGCGGGCCTCGGGGTGACGGCGGCCCAGGTTGTCCACCTGGTGGAGCTCGGACTCGACGAACCCGGGGCTCACCAGCGTGACGGCGACCCCGTCCCGCGCCAGCTCGAAGCGGAGCGCCTGGGCGAGGGCCCGCACGGCGAACTTGCTCATGGCGTAGGCCGAGCCTCCCGGGAACGCCACGTGGCCGCTCAGGCTGCCCAGGAGGACCAGCCGACCGCGCGTGCGCTTGAGGTCATCCAGGACGGCGTAGACGGTGCGGAGGACGCCGAAGACGTTGGTCTCGAACTGGCGCCGGTAGTCATCGAGGGTGAGCCTGTCGAGGCGACCGACCACGCCGAACCCCGCGTTGGCCACGGCGACGGCGACGGGTCCGAGGGTGTCGCGGGCCTGCGCCGCCGCACGCTCGAGGTCGCCGTCGCGCGTGACGTCCGCGGTCACCGGGAGGGCCCGGCGCCCCGACGCCCGGATCTCCGCCGCCAGGGCCTCCAGCCGGTCCCGGCGCCGGGCCACCAGCGCGACATCCGCGCCGCGGCGCGCCAGTTCCCGCGCCAGGGCGGCGCCGATCCCGGAGGACGCGCCCGTGACGAACGCGACCTGGCCGTCGAAGACACCCACAGGGCGGGAATCTTCCGCCTCGGGGTCGGGCCGGGTCAAGGGGCCGGGCGGGGTTCACCCGCCTGGCCGGGGTTCGGGCCGTTTCCGGGCGGCCGCGGCGTTGACCGGGTGGGACCGGCGTGTTAGGTTTTGAAGGCTGCGCGGGCTCGTGGTGCAGCCTGGTTAGCACACTGGACTGTCAATCCAGAGGTCGCG
>JBBIOF010000496.1:0-2633 GCA_037443505.1 Candidatus Rokuibacteriota bacterium | reverse complement strand
CGCTCATCCACGACGACGAGATCGCGGCGGCGGTGGTGGACCGCCGCGCCCGGGCGCTGGAGGAGGGGACCCGCGCCCTCGAGGAGATCGAGGCCGGCCGCTACAGCATCTGCCGGGACTGCGGCGACCCGATCCCCGCGGCGCGGCTCAGGGTGCTGCCGTCCGCCACGCGCTGTGTGGCCTGCCAGGCCAGCACGGAGGGACTCCGGCGGGCGGCCTGACCCAGGCGCCAGCCCCGAGCCGATGGAGGCTCCGGTCGCCCCCGGGCCGCCCGACGCTCGGGGCGCCCCGGCCAGGCCGGGCGCCCCCGGTCACGCGACAGGTTCACGAGCCCGGGGCCGGCGGGACGCCCGTGCCACACGGAAAGGAGGATCGACGGTGAGAGCCAGGACGACTCGGACGATCACGCTCGTGGCGGTGATGCTGGCCCTGCTCGCGACCGTCGCGGGATGCCGGGCGATGACCGGCAAGAGCGCGGGCCAGGCGGTGGACGACGCGACGATCACCGCTGCGGTCAAGTCGAAGCTGGTGGCGGACCGGGCGGCGAACCTGACCCGGGTGGACGTTGACACCAACAACGGCACTGTTTACCTTAACGGCACCGTCGAGACCGGCGAGCAGAAGGCTCACGCCGAGCAGCTCGCCTGGCAGGCGACGGGCGTGAGGAGCGTCGTCAACAACCTGCAGGTCCAGAGGAAGTAGCCCGGAGCGGTACCCTACTGGTCGGCACCTTCCGGCTGGGCGGCACGGGGCGGCGCGGCCACCCCGTGCCGCCCGTGTTCCGGGCGGGCGGTCCGGCATGATTCCGCGTGAAGGGCGACTGTGAGCCCGGCCAGACGCGACCACATGAAGAGCGGGAGGGTCCTGGTGGTGGACGACGAGCCCACCGAGCGGGAGGGGCTCGCCCGCCTGGTGAGCCAGTGGGGGTACGAGGTCGAGACGGCGTCCTCGGGGGAGGAGGCTCTCGAGCTGGTGGAGACCCATCACCCCGCCGTCGTCCTGACCGACCTGGTGCTCCCGGAGATGGACGGCCTCACCCTCCTGCAGAAGCTCAGGGAGACGGGCCGGCCCCCCATCGTGCTCCTGGTCACCGGCCACGGCACGGTGGAGAGCGCGGTGGAGGCCATGCGCCAGGGGGCCTTCGACTACCTCACCAAGCCCGTGGACACCACCCGCCTCCAGGTGCTCCTGGAGAAGTCCATCGAGCAGGAGTCCCTCTCCCGCGAGGTGAGCTTCCTGCGCCACCAGCTCCGGCAGCGGGGCGCCTTCGGCCAGCTCGTGGGCCAGTCGAAGGGCATGCAGGAGGTCTACCGCTGGATCGAGCTGGCCGCCACCAGCACGGCCCCGGTGCTGGTGTACGGCGAGAGCGGGACGGGCAAGGAGCTGGTGGCGCGCACCATCCACGAGCTCAGCAACCGCCGGAACAAGCCCTTCGTGGCCATCAACTGCGCGGCCATCCCGGAGACGCTCATCGAGAGCGAGCTGTTCGGCCACGAGCGGGGCGCCTTCACGGGGGCCACCGAGCGGCGGCTGGGCTGCTTCGAGCTGGCGGACGGGGGCACCCTGTTCCTGGACGAGATCGCCGAGATGGACAACTCCACCCAGGCCAAGCTCCTGCGGGTGCTCCAGGAGGGGAGCTTCCGGCGCGTGGGGGGTGGCAAGCAGGAGGTCCAGGTGGACGTGCGGGTCGTCGCCGCCACCAACCGCGTCCCCAGCGAGGCGCTGGCCCAGGGCCAGCTCCGGGAGGACCTCTTCTACCGGCTCAACGTGTTCGCCATCCGGCTGCCCGCGCTCCGGGAGCGGAAGGAGGACATCCCGCTGCTGGCCCGCGCCTTCGTGGAGGAGTTCAACCGCCAGGACAACCGCCAGGTGCGGGGTCTCACCCCCGAGGCCGAAAAGGCGCTGGAGCGGTACTCCTGGCCGGGCAACGTGCGGGAGCTCCGGAACGTCATCCAGCGGGCCGTGGTGCTGAGCGGCACCGGGCTCATCGGCACCGAGCACTTCCCGGAGAACGTCCTGCGCTCGGCCGAGCCCGCCCGGCCGGCCGCGGCCGGGTCGGTGACGCCCATCCGCGAGATGGAGCGGGAGCTGATCCTGCGCGCGCTCCAGGAGACCAACCAGGACAAGCGGCGCGCGGCGGCGCTCCTCGGCATCAGCCTCAAGACCCTCTACAACAAGCTGGCCAAGTACGGCATCCAGGCAGTGAAGTCGGCCCGCATCACCTGACGTGGCGCTGCCGGGCGACCTCGGCCGGGCCGACCTGCCGCCGGACCTGGACCGGCTCCTGCACGACCTGCGCGGGCCGATCAACTCCGCGGTCATGCACCTGGAGGTCGTCCGGCGCCTGGGCCCGGACGACCCGGCGGCCCGCCAGAGCCTCGAGAGCGCCCAGCAGGAGCTGGGGCGCCTGGCCGTCATGCTGCCGGCAGCGTTCGCCATCGTGGCGCTCGAGCTGGGAGACGTGACGGCGGTGGACCTGGGCGCCACCGTCGACGGGGCCCTGGCGGAGCACGGGCTGAAGGGGGTCACGCTGGCCTCGGGGCCCTGGCCCTCCGTGCGCGCCGACGCACGCCTGCTGGGGCTGGCGGTGGCCCACCTCGCCCGCGACGCGCTCGGCGCCACGGCCGCGGCCG
>JBBIOF010000495.1:0-2639 GCA_037443505.1 Candidatus Rokuibacteriota bacterium | reverse complement strand
GCGCGTGCGCGGGCCGCTGGCGGGCACGCCGGCCGAGTTCTGGGTGCGGGCGAACCCCGGCGGCTACCAGGCGCTGGCGCGGCGCCACCGCGACGGGGTGGAGCCCGTGGACCGATGACCCACGGCGGCCACGCCGAGCGGCACTTCACCGGCAGCCAGGTCGTGCGCGACGTCGTGCTGGGCATGGCCGACGGCCTGACCGTGCCCTTCGCCCTGGCCGCAGGGCTCAGCGGGGCCATCGAGGCCACGTGGATCATCGTGGTGGCCGGCCTGGCCGAGATCGCGGCCGGGGCCATCGCCATGGGGCTGGGCGGCTATCTCGCCGCGCGCAGCGAGGCCGAGCACTACGACAGCGAGCGCGCGCGGGAGCAGCGCGAGGTGCGCGACAAGCCCGAGGCCGAGGCGGCCGAGGTGGTCGAGGTGCTGGAGGCCTACGGCGTGCGGGCCGAGGAGGCCAAGCCCCTGGTGGACGCGCTCCGCCGGAACCCCTCGGGCTGGGTGGACTTCATGATGCGCTTCGAGCTGGGGCTGGAGCGACCGGAGCCCGGGCGCGCCCGGGCGAGCGCCCTGACCATCGGCGGCGCCTACGCGGCGGGCGGCCTGATCCCGCTGTGGCCGTACATGGTGCTGCGCGCCGCCCTGCCCGCCCTGCTGGTCTCCTCCGCGGTCACGCTGATCGCGCTCCTGGTGTTCGGCTACGTGAAGGGCCGCTTCACGGGCGCCCGGCCCCTCCGGAGCGCGCTCCAGACCGCGCTCACCGGAGGCGTCGCCGCCGGCGCCGCGTTCACCCTGGCCCGGGCCCTCGCGTGAGGCGCGCCGTCAAGCGCATCGCGTTCCTGGTCTTCCCGCGCCTGACGGTCCTCGACCTGGTGGGCGCCTACGACGCGCTCCGGCGCGTGGCGAGCATGGGCATCGACCCCGAGGTGACGCACCGGGTGATCGGGACCGAGGCCGAGGTCGCTGACGAGAGCGGGCTCGTGCTCCGGCCCGACGGGGTGTACGAGGACCTCGTGCCCTTCGACCTGCTCTACGTGCCGGGCGGCCCCGGCACGCGCGCCCTCCTGGACGACGCTCGGCTGATCGACTACTTGAAGGCGTGGGGCCCCGAGCGGCCCCTGGCCTCCGTCTGCACCGGCGCGCTGCTCCTGGGCCGGGCCGGGTACCTGGCCGGGCGGCGGGCCACCACCCACCATGGCGCCCTGGACCTGCTCCGGCCCTTCTGCGCCGAGGTGGTCGCGGACCGGCGGATCGTGGACGAGGGGCAGGTCATCACCGCCGGGGGCGTCGCCTCCTCGCTCGACCTCGGGCTCTACCTCGTGGAGAAGTTCTGGGGTGCCGCCGCCAGGGAGCGGGTCCGCGCCCGGATGGAGTACCGCGGCTACTCGCCCGCCTGATTCAGGCGCCGGCGGCGCGCGACAGCGGCCGCCGGCGGTCGTTGCCCAGCATGGCGACGATCCGGAAGAGCAGATCCTCGTGGTCGGCGACGTTGTGGGCGAAGATGCCGAGCTCCTCCACCTGGGCGAGGTCCACGGTGCCCAGGTGGGCGCCCGCGCCCACGACCACGCACTGGAAGCACGAGCGGCCGGGCTCCGGGTGGTCGGTCACCAGGACGAAGCGCAGGCCGGGCCAGTGCCGGCGGGCGAGGAGGAAGACGGACGACTCGCGGCGCTGCGCCTCGAGCGCGATGAACGGGCCGACGAACGGCCGGTAGCTCACGTCCACCAGGAGTTCCCGCCCCGGCCCGCCCGCCGACTCCGGCACCGTCACCCAGAAGCTCGGAGCCAGGTCCTCCCGGGAGAGGATCGAGCCCCCGGGCTCGGGCCGGAACGCCCGGATGGGGTACCGCGCGCGGCGGAAGATGGACTCCACCAGGGCCACCGCGATGCGGTCCTTCGTCTCGTGGAGATCCACGGCAAGGAGGGCCAGCAAGACCGGCGCCACGGCCGGGACGCCAGCCCGCACCGGCACTTGTGGGGCACCCCGGCCCGCGGCCATGCCGCGCTGGCAAGGGACCGCCGACAACCCGTCAGGGCCGCCGGCGGCGGGCCGCGACGAACACGTAGAGGGCGAGGGACGCCATCCCCGCCACCGGCGCGGCCGCCACCACCCCCAGGGCGGCGCGGGCCGAGAGCCGGTCGAGCGCGAACCCGAGCGCCACCGGCGTGGCGGTGGAGCCGATGAGGGCCGCGGTCGCCTGGATGGGGCCGTAGACGCGCTCCCGCTCCTCCGGGCGGTAGGCATCGCCCAGCAGGGCGTAGTACGCGGTGCCCGCCGCGGAGCCCGACAGCGCCGCGACGAAGACCAGGAATCCGAGCAGGGGACCGTACGGCAGGAAGGGCAGGGCCCCCAGCGCCCCGAGCGTCACCGCGTAGCAGCCGAGCAGGCCGGGGAGCCGGCCCAGGCGGTCGGCGACCGGGCCGCCCAGCAGGGCTCCCGCCAGGCCGCCCGTTCGCGTCCAGCCGGCGAACGCGGCCGCGGCGGGCGGCGCCAGGTCCCAGGCGCCGGCGGCCATGGTGGGCAGCATGGTGAAGAACCCGGCGATGACGGCGAAGCACGCCCCGCCCATGCCGGCGAGCGCGAAGGCCCGGAGGTCGAAGGGGAGCGCCGTCCCCGGCGCGGTGACCGCCGGCGGCGTGTCG
>JBBIOF010000494.1:0-2649 GCA_037443505.1 Candidatus Rokuibacteriota bacterium | reverse complement strand
AGGATCGCCCGGGCCAGCGCGATCCGCTGGCGGGCGTCCGCCGGAGCCGGAGTCTGTGCCGCGGCCGCGCCCAGGACGCCCAGCAGGCCGAGCGCGGCAGCGGCCAGGCCCATCGCGCGGCCGGTGCGTGCAACGCTCATGGTCGATCCTCCTCGGGGACCATCGGGATGGTCCCAGGGTAGCGCGGGGGTGGACCGGCGTCTGCGACCCAGGTCACACCGCCCCGTGGAGCCGGCGTGCCTGCTATCCTGGCCGCGGCCCGTGGCCGGGCGGCCAGCCGGTCGTCGGAGGAGGAGCGCGTGACCACCACGGCAGCGATCACGGCCGAGACCCTGCGGTCGATCCCCTACTTCGCCGAGCTGGAGCCGGCCGTCCTCAAGGACCTGGCCCGGCACGTGAGGACCCGCGCGTACCGGCGGGGGCAGACGGTGCTCCTCGAGGGCGAGCCCTGCCCCGGCCTCTGCTTCGTGGTGAGCGGGCGCGTGAAGGTCTCCAAGACCTCCGCGGAGGGCAAGGAGCAGGTCCTCAGGATCCTCGGCCCCGGGCGCACCTTCAACGACGTGCCGGTCTTCGACCAGGGGACCAACCCGGCCACCATCGTGGCCCTCGACCCGAGCACCGTGGGGCTCGTCCCGAAGGCCCGGGTGCTGGCGCTGGTCGAGCGCCACCCGCGGGTGGCGGCCGCGGTGATCCGCGTCCTGGCCTCCCGCCTCCGCGCACTCACCATCGTGATCGAGGACCTGGCCTTCCGGAGCGTCGTGGCGCGGGTCGCCAGGCTCCTGCTCGACTGCGTCCGCGGCCGCCCGACGCTGGTGGAGGACGCCGGGGAGGCGTGCGCGCGCCTCACCCAGCAGCAGATCGCGGCCATGACCGGCAGCGTGCGCGAGGTCGTGCAGCGGGCGCTCAAGACGCTGGAGCGCGAGGGCGCCATCGAGATGGAGCGCGCCCGCGTCCGGGTCCTCGATCCCGCGGCCCTCGAGCGCTGGAGCGAGTCCGCCCCGCCGGGCTGAGCGTCCATCCGCCGGCCCAGCGCGACTCCGGTCGCAGACCTCCGCCCCGGGGCCCGGCTACCCTGCGGTGAGAGACCATGGAATTCGCGATCCCGAAGGCTCTCAAGGACGAGCACGAGGCCCTGCACGATTCGCCGAGGCGCTGAGGCTCCACGCCGAGACGGAGGAGCAGGTGCTCTACCCGGCCGCGATCCTGGTGGGCCAGGCCGTGCGCGCGCGGCTTGGGGGCGTGAGGACCCGGGGCACGACGGCCCCGCTCGGGGCGCCGCCTCCCCGCACCGGACCGCCGCCGGAGCCCCGAAAGCCGCCGGAATCCGCCCGTTCGCCCGTGGCACGAGCATTGCGGCAGGCGCGGTCGCCCGTGCATCACGCACGTGGGGAATCCAGATCGAACGGCCATGGGCGTGAGGACCACCGGGCAGGGGTCCCCGGGGGCCCGAGCCCCGGCAGCGGCGCCGCGATCCGGCCGCGGCGGACAGGCTCGATTCGAGGTGAGCCATGAGCGGCGTCATTCAGGAGCCGGACGACCCCCGGCGAGGGCTCGAGCTGGAGGTCCGGCTGCTCGCGGAGCCGAGTCTCTGGTGCTGGGAGATCCGCGATCCGGTTCGGGGCGACCTGATCGAGAGCAGCTGGGAGGACGAGTGGGTCGCCTACGAGACACCCGAGGAAGCGTGGGCGGCCGGGCTCGACCGCATGCGCCTCAGGCGCGCCGCGTGACGGACAGGCGGGCGTCGGGGGAGCGTGCGTCCGGAGCGCCGCGGCGACGCCGCGGCCGGAGAGGGAGCGGGAGATGGCGTACGTGATCGCCGAGCCGTGCATCGGCGTCAAGGACCGGGCCTGCGTCGAGGTGTGCCCCGTCGACTGCATCCACCCCACCGCGGACGAGGACCGGGGCGAGCGGATGCTCTACATCCATCCCGACGAGTGCATCGACTGCGGGGCCTGCGAGCCCGTGTGCCCGGTCAAGGCCATCTTCCCCGGCGACGAGATCCCCGAGCAGTGGAAGGACTTCGCCGCGATGAACGGCGACTACTACCGGCTGGGGGCCGAAGAGTTCGCGGCCCGCTGGGGCAGCGCCCCGTGACCCTCCGCCCCGGCCCCCGAGCCGGCCGGAGGCGCCGGGCCGCGGGCCGGGGCATCATGGGGGCATCCGGGCCCCCGCGCGGGGCTCCGGGCGGGAGGGCACCCCATGGGCGAAGCCGCCGGCGGCCCCGTCACGGCCGACTGGCCGGTCCGCGAGGTCATCGTCCGGTACCCCACGACCGGACCGATCTTCCTCCAGCACGGCTCGATGTTCCGGGTCACCGAGGGGCATCTCTACGCCAGCTACGACCCGCCGCTGACCGTCGCGGAGTTCGCGGCCCTCAACCGGCTCCCCGCCGAGCCCCTCCTCGCCCTCCTGAACGCCGCGGCCGAGGCGGAGCGCCTCGGAGAGACGTCGAGCTACCCTGCCACCGGGCGCCTCCCCGAGGAGGGCGGCCGGCTGCCGCCCGCACCGGGCCTCGGCTACACCGGGGGCTACGGCGAGCGCGACGACGTCTCCGCGGAAGCGATCCCCCTGGTGACCGTCCTGGAGCAGCGCGGCCCCGAGTGAAGCCCGGGCGAGCCCGGCCGGTGCACGCGCCCGGGACCGCGCGCC
>JBBIOF010000493.1:0-2653 GCA_037443505.1 Candidatus Rokuibacteriota bacterium | reverse complement strand
GAGCTGGCCGTCGTCGGAGAAGGCGAGGGCGCCCGGCTCGCGGGCCGGCGCGTGGTGCTCTCCACGCCCGCCGCCGTACACGCAGCCTTCGCCCCGCTCATGGAGGACCTCAAGCGGGAGGTCTTCCGGGTGGCCTTGCTCGACGCGCAGAACGGCCTGCTGCGCGACCGCGTCGTGTCGGAGGGCACGCTGTCGGCGAGCCTGGTCCACCCGCGGGAGGTGTTCAAGCCGGCCATCCTCGAGTCGGCGGCGGCGGTCATCCTGCTGCACAACCACCCGAGCGGCGATCCCACGCCGAGCCGGGAGGACATCAAGCTCACCCGTCAGCTGGTGGAGTGCGCGCGGCTGCTGGACCTCAGGGTGCACGACCACGTGGTGATCGGTCGGGGCGGCTTCGTGAGCCTCGCCGAGCAGGGCGTCATCTGACGAGCCGATGCGGTATGATCGGCCCATGGCGCCCGGGATCCAGCGGGTCGGCCACGTGGTGCTGAAGGTGAGGAGCCTGGAGCGCTCGGTGCCGTTCTACCGGGACGTGCTGGGGCTCAGGGAGGTTGCGCGTCTCGGGGACCACATGGTGTTCTTCTCCGCCACGGGCGACAACCACCACGACGTGGCGTTGCTGGAGGTGGGGGAGGACGCCCCGCGGGCGCCGCGCGAGGCCGTGGGCCTCTACCACGTGGCCTTCAAGATCGGCGACAGCCTGGAGGCCCTGCGTGCCGCCCGGGCGCACCTCGAGGCCCGGGGCGTCAGGATCGCCGGGGTGTCGGACCACCGGGTGAGCCAGTCGATCTACTTCAGCGATCCCGACGGCAACGGGCTCGAGCTCTACGTGGACGCCGACCCGTCGGTCTGGCGCGCCGATCCCTCGGCGGTGGCCACGGTGGATCCGCTGCGGCTCTGAGCGGGCCTCAGCCTTTCGCCAGCTTCTCGATCTCCTTGCGGGACATCGTCTGGAGGCGGGACAGAAGTGTCTTGATCTTCCGCTCAGAGGTGTGGTCCGCGAGGATCGACTTCTTCGACCGGGTCCCGTTGACGATGTACGCGACCCAGTCGTCGAGGTTCGGCGTGCCTCGCCACGCCACGGTCACCCCGCTGAGCCGCATGCGCCGGCGGCCTTCGACCTTTGCGAGCGGTTTCCTACTGCCCTCCATGACTCCCCGTCCCTTCCCACGGTGTGCGTCGCCGCGGTGCCCCGCGATACACATTTCTGCAAAAACGCCCGCCCAAGTTACGGGCGCCTCGCGGGAGGTGTCAAGGTCTCGTTTGCCCGCGTCAGATGCGCACGTCGTGCGTGGCCGGAGCGACCGGGCCCCGGCAGACGGGCAAAACTTCGCCCGGGTCTCGTCGGTGGATGAACAGACCGTCGTTTTTGGGCGGCCTGCCCGCTGAGCGGCGCCAGTCCGTGCGATTTCCGCGGATGTGGATAGCTGTGGACATGTGGACAGCCTGTGCACAGACCTTGCACCGCTCAGCGCGCGGCCAGCAGCCGCTCGAGGATCTCGCGCGCGAGGATGGGGCCGCGCGTGATGAAGCCCGTGAAGTAGCCCACGGCGCGGGCGCCGGCGTCCAGCAGGGCGAGGGCCTTGTCCGGCGCGTCCACGCCGCCGGTGGCGACGATCTCCAGGGCGTCGCCGAAGCGCGCCCGGGTGCGCCGGACACGCTCGAGCGTGTCCGGGAACAGCTCGGGGCCCGACAGCCCGCCGGCCTTCTGCGACAGCCGCGGCTCCTCGACCCGGCGGGTGTTGCCGTCGTTGACGATACGGACGCCGGCCTCCAGCGCCGCGGGGATGATCTCGCGCTCGTTGACGTCGGCGAAGTCGGGCGAGAGCTTGACGATCAGGGGCACGGTGACGGCGGCGCGCGCCCGCTCCAGCATCCGCCGGAGGTCCAGCGGGCGGCGCGCCCACTCGTAGACCAGGCGCGTGTTGGGCGAGGACACGTTCAGCTCGATCAGGTCGGCGTACGGCGCCAGGCCGCGCGCCAGCTCCACGTAGTCGTCGGCCGACTCGCCGGCCACGCTCACGATGAGCGGCACCCGGTGCGGGAGCCCGTCGAGCGCCGCCCGGAAGGCATCGAGGCCCGGGTTCTTGAAGCCGTTGCAGTTGACCAGGCCCCGGCCGGCCGCGGTGCGCACGCGCACCAGGTTCGGCGGCGGGTGGCCCGGGCGGGGCGCGCGGGTGATGCTCTTCGTCGTCACCGCGCCGAAGCCGAGGCCCATGGCGCGGCGGAGGATCCGGACGTCGTGGTACATCGCGGCGAGGATCAGCGGGTTCGGCAGGCGGACGCCGCCCAGGGTCACCGCCAGGCGCGGGTCCTCCAGCCGGAACGCGCCGAGGCGGTCGAGCGGCAGCACCCGGAGCGCCGTCTGGCCGAGGGCGACGGCGGCGGGCTCGGGGAGGCGGCTCAGGAACAGGTCGTAGAAGGCGCGGTAGGCGGCGGCGATGGCTCGGGTCATGCCGGGAGCACCCGGAGGATAGCACGCCCGGTCACTCTTGACGATGCCAGACCCGCCATTTAGGGTAAAAGAGCTTGGGCATCATCGTGCGTTCGCGCAGACGAGCTCCGTCGTCGGCCCGGCCTGCTCGCGCCGTCGTCCCGCTCCTCTTCCTGGTCCTGCTCGCGGCCGGCGCGTGCGCGACGCCCCGCGCGGCGG
>JBBIOF010000492.1:0-2656 GCA_037443505.1 Candidatus Rokuibacteriota bacterium | reverse complement strand
GCGGGCCGGGCCGGGGCCGAGAACGAGCGCGAGCCGCGGCTGCCGCCCGCCCGGGCTCGCGCCCAGGTGTCGGAGGCGTCGGCCGCCAGCACGGCCAGGGCCAGCAGGCTCAGCAGCGGGAGCACGCGCCGGGGGCTCATGGTGTCACCTCGCTCCCATTCTAGCCTCGCCCGCCCGCCGCGTACTCAGGGGAGGAGCAGGATCTTGCCCACGGTCCGGCGGGCCTCCAGCGCGCGGTGCGCCTCCGCGGCCTCCCGGAGCGGATACTCGAAGTCCATCCGCAGCTTGACCCGGCCGTCCCGGATCCAGCCCAGCAGCTCGCCCGCGCGCTGGAGCAGCTCGGCCCGGGTGGCGACGTAGTGGAACAGGCTGGGGCGCGTGAGGAACAGGGACCCCTTGGAGTTGAGGATTTGCGGATCCACGGGGGGTACCGGACCGCTGGACTGGCCGTAGAGGACCATCATGCCCCGCGGCGCCAGGCAGTTCAGGCCCTTGTCGAAGGTGGTCTTGCCCACGCCGTCGTAGATCACCTGCACGCCCGTGCCGCCGGTGATCTGCCTGACCTCGGCCTCGAAGTCCTGCCGCGTGTAGACGATCACGTGGTCGGCCCCCGCCTCGCGGGCGAGCTTGGCCTTGTCGTCGGTGCCGGTGGTGGCGATCACGCGCGCGCCCCGGAGCCGGGCGATCTGCGTCAGCAGCAGGCCCACCCCGCCCGCCGCGGCGTGCACCAGGCACGTGTCGCCGGGCTTCAGGGGGTACGTCGTGCACGCCAGGTAGTGCGCCGTCATGCCCTGGAGCATGGCGGCCGCCCCCTGGCGCGTGCTCACGCCCTCCGGCAGCACGACCAGCCGCTCGGCCGGCACCGCGGCGTACTCGGCGTAGGCGCCGCGCACGCCGGTGTAGGCCACGCGGTCACCGACCCTGACCTCCGTCACGCCCGGCCCCACCGCGGTGACCGTGCCCCCGCCCTCCATGCCCAGCGTGAAGGGAGTCTCCGCCTTGTAGACACCGGTGCGGAAGTAGACGTCGATGAAGTTCACGCCGGCGGCGTCGATCCTGACGATCGCCTCGCCCTGCCCGGGCGTGGGCTCGGCCACCTCCTCGTAGCGCAGGGCCTCGGGGCCACCGGGCGCGTGGACGCGAACGGCCTTCATGGGAGCGACCTCCTCGAGATCAGAGTCCCCCTGCGGAGTGCGCGCCGATTATAGCATCCGCCTCCCGGACGTCTTCAGACCAGGGGCGCGCCGATGCGATCGTCGTGCACGAGCTGCCCCCGCACCCAGTGGTAGATGGCGTGGCACTCGAGCGCGAAGGGCGGGAACCCCAGGTATCCCAGCACCGGCATCTCGAAGACCTTGACGTCGCCCAGGTAGGGAACCGTGTACGTCCACCGGGTGACCGCCCAGAAGTTCCAGAGCTCCCACAGGACGCCGCAGACGGCGCCGCTCGCCAGGAGCGCCGCCAGGCGCGAGGCGTCGCCCCGGCCCAGGTCGGCCAGCCAGGACGGCCGGCCCGCCCGCCAGTTCAGGGGCTCGAGCAGCGGGATCCACGCGAGCCACACGAGCGGTACCAGCCAGGGCGACACGACCACCAGCGGCAGCGCGGCGCCGACGGCGCCGAGCCCGACCGCGGCCCGGAGCACCCGGGGGCCGGGCCGCCACGGCCGGACCCGCACGCTCCGGAGGACGGTGGCCCGGAGGATCGCCGCCGTGAGGAACAGCGCGGGGAAGATGGTGGCGAACGCCCAGTCGTAGCCCACGCGGCGGAGGAACGGATCGGGCTCCAGCGCGTGGTACTGCCACCAGAGGCTGCGGGCGTCGGCCCCGCCCCGCCAGAAGCGGGGCGCGTTGTACAGCTCGAAGAGCCACCAGCCGGGGACGGAGACCAGCGCCACCAGCACCAGCTCGCCGCGGGCGGAGGCCAGGTACGAGCGGCCCGTCAGCCGGGCCAGGACCGCGTCCGCGAGCAGCACGTAGCCGGTCCACACGATGGGCGTGAACCACTCGCCCACCCGGCGGACCCCCGCGGCCAGGCCGATCCCGGCGGCCGCGATGACCGCCGCGCCGAGCCAGCCCCAGGCGGGCAGGCGCGGCCTCGCCGTCTCCACGCCGGCGCGACCGTCGAGGCACGTCATCGAGGGCGGCTAGCGCATCTTCCCGAGGTCGATGGCGAAGCGGGCGACCTCCTGTCCGTCCGGGTCCCGGACGACCAGCGTGGGGCGCGACGTCCCCGTCAGGTCCTTCGCCGGGAACCAGTAGACGTTGCGGGCCAGGAAGCCGCCGCCCTTCTGCCGCACCGCCGTCCGCTCGTTCTGCACCATCACCGGCTGGATCTCGCGCTCGCCGAGGAGCAGCCGCGGCGCCAGGTGCCGCGCGAAGTCCTCGCGGGGCCCCCGGAGACTCACCCAGAGCATCAGGCGGTCCCTGAGCTCCTGGAGCATGCGGTCGCGGTCCTCGGGCTTGAGGGGCTCGCCCTTGAAGGCGGCGTGGCGGGCGGCCAGCGCGAGGCGGTGGAACGGCGTGATGACCGTGACGCTCTGGCCCCCGTCGTCGCCCACCCGCCACTCCGCGCCGAAGGCCTCGCTGGTGACGCTGCGCTCGCCCGCGCGGATGGCCTCCTGCTGCTCGCGCGGCGTGAGCGCGAGCGAGGCCGCGCG
>JBBIOF010000491.1:0-2656 GCA_037443505.1 Candidatus Rokuibacteriota bacterium | reverse complement strand
GCCGGCGCCCCCGCGGCGCTGGCCGCGGACCTGCCGCGCGAGGTCGTGGGTGGCCCCGAGGACTTCGCCGGCAGGGTGGAGGCGGCGCGGCGCCTCTACCTGGACGGCGGGGTGACCGCGGAGCAGGTCCGGACGTCGATCCGCATCATCCAGGCCAGGATGCCGCTCGCCCCGGGCGTCAGGCCCCCGCCGCCCGACGATTTCCTGCACGTGCCGCCCCTCACTCCTCCAACCCCGGCGGCCCGGCCGTGACCGGCGCGCCGAAGTCCGCCAGGAGCCTCCACGTCGCCGCCAGCGGCAGGCCCACGATGTTGCTGAAGGACCCCGACCACCCGGCGACCAGTCGCCCGCCGGCGCCCTGGATGGCGTAGGCGCCGGCCTTGTCGAGCGGCTCGCCGGTCGCGACGTAATCGTCGATCGCGCGATCGCCGTAGTCCCCCATCCTCACCCGGCTGGTCACCGCCAGGGCCGCCGCCCGGCCCGTCGCCGCCTCGACGGCGGCGATGCCGGTGATCACCTGGTGCTCGCGGCCGCGCAGCCGGCGGAGCATGGCCGCGGCGCCGGCGGGATCGGCGGGCTTGCCCAGGGGCTCGCCGTCGATCACGACCACGGTGTCGGCGCCGAGCACGATGCCCTCCCGGAGGCGGCCGGCGACCGCGCGGGCCTTCCGCAGGGCCAGGGCGGCCACCGCGTCCGGCGTCGGCGACCCCTCGAGCGCCTCCTCGATCTCGGCCGGCGCCACCTGGAACTCCGGGCAGATGCGCTGGAGCAGCTCGCGTCGCCGCGGCGAGGCCGAGGCGAGGACGACCACGGGACCCCTCAGAGCCGGCGGAATGTCAGCGCCGCGATAATGATCCCGAGGACCCCGACCACGTTCACCTTGAAGGCGATGCCGAAGGTCAGGGACAGGAGCCGGAGGTCGATGGTGGCCGGCGAGGTGAGGCCGATGGTGGGGCCGCCCGTGAAGAGCTCCTGGAGCCAGCCGGAGGGGAGCACCCGGCCCAGGAGCTCGCCCAGCAGGGAGCCGATGACGAGCCCGGCCAGGAGGATCAGGAGAACGAGCCCGAGACCTCGCTGCGCGGCCACGCCTCGCCGGTCAGGCCACGATCAGCGGGTGGGCGTCCGTGACGATCCGCGTCTCGGCGGCGATCGCCTTGCGCAGGTGCCTGGGCAGGGCGAACGCGTGCTGATGGGTCTCCCCGTCCCAGTACTCCAGCGCGCCCTTGACGCGCTCGGCGATCAGCCGGTCGACCGCCGCCGCGTCCTGGCCACGGGGATCGACCTTCCTCGAGGCGAGCAGGAAGCCCCAGGGGGTCCCGAAGCACGACACGAAGGTCTGGTAGCCGGCCACCACCGGAAACACCTCCCGGAGCGTCCGGTGGATGGCCGTGAAGAATCCCGTCTCCCCCACCTTGGTCATGCCGGCCTGCATGGTGAAGACGCCGCCCGGGGTCAGGCGGTCGTGGACGATCCGGTAGAACTCCCGGCTGTAGAGCAGGCAGGCCGGCCCCTCCTCCAGGGGCTCCACCAGGTCGCTGGTGATCAGGTCGAAGTGCTCCCCGGTCTTCTCCAGGAAGGCCCGGGCGTCCTCGTGCCGGACCTCGACCCGGCGGTCGTCGAAGGCGCCGCGGTGCATCTCCGGCAGGTGGCGCCGGCACAGCCCGACCACCTCCTCGTCGATGTCCACCATGACGGCCCGCCCGATGGAGGGGTACTTGAGGATCTCCCGGAGCGTGGCCCCCTCACCGCCCCCGATGACCAGGGCGGCCCGCGGCGGGCCATCGACGGCCAGCAGGCCCGGGTGGACCAGCGCCTCGTGGTAGATGAACTCGTCGGCCTGGCTGGACTGGATGCGCCCGTCGAGGACCAGGGCCTTGCCGTAGGAGGCCGTCTCCATGATCTCGACCAGCTGGAACTTGGTCCGCGCCTGGACGAGGGTCCGCACGATGGCGTGCATGTGGCCCTCGACGGGCGTGGTGGTCTCGAAGAACCACTTGTAGGACTGCGGGCTGATCAACTGACCGCGACCGCGCTCTTGTTGACGATGGGGATGGCGGGATTGACGAACACGCCCCGCTGCAGCTCGACCACGGAGGTGCGCTCGGCCCCGAACTGCTCGACCAGGTAGGTGGCGGCGACCTCCGGCTGGAGGACGTCGCCGCAGGAGAAGATGTCGACCGCCGCGTAGCGGTACTCGGGCCAGGTGTGGATCGAAAGGTGGGACTCGGCGATCACCACCACGCCGCTGATCCCGAACGGGTTGAACTCATGGAAGACGACATCGACGATCGTGGCCTGCGCCCGCTTTGCCGCCTCGATCAAGGCGCCCTTGACGGCTTCGAGATTGTTGATGGCGTCGGCGTCGCAATCGAACAACTCGAGCAGCAGGTGTCGTCCCAAGGCGTTCAATCCAGCGGCCCTCCTTTCTCGCATCCGGCCATCTACCGCACCTCTCCTGCGACGCTCGCCGGCGCCGCTGTTCCAGCGGCGAACAATCTCGCCGCGGCCAAAAACTGATTCACTGTAGGGTCCGGTCATGGCGATTGCAAGAAAAAAACGCTCTACGCCGCGCACTTGGCGCCGCGTCGCCGCGCTCTCCTCGCCGCGCGGTGGCCGAGTCGGCTCCGGCCGGGGCGCGCCGCGCGCGGAAGCGAGG
>JBBIOF010000490.1:0-2656 GCA_037443505.1 Candidatus Rokuibacteriota bacterium | reverse complement strand
CGGCGCCGCCACCGCCACCGGGGCGGCGGCGCTGACGCCCCCCCGCTCCTGGAGCCGCTTGGAGAGGTTCGCGGCGTCCAGCAGCGAGAGCTTGTCGAGTTGTTCGGCGAGTTCTTCGATGGTGGCCATCAATGTCTCCTTTGTCTTGGGCGTCGGCGCCTGGGGGGCCGACGGTTTCGCCTATGCCTGCTCCGCCTGCCGCGCCCGCTGCTCGAGCACGTAGGCCAGCTCGCGGTGCGGGGCGGTCAGCAGCCCCACCAGCCGCGCCAGCGGCCCCTGGACAGCGCCCACGATCTGGGCCCGCAGCCCCTCCTTGGTGGGCAGCTCGGCCAGCGCCTTGAGGCCGTCGGCGGCCAGCACCTGGCCGTCGACGATGCCCACCTTGATCGCCAGGTGCTGGTTCGTCCGGGCGAAGGCCTGCAGCGTCCGCGCGACCGCCACCGGGTCCTCCCGGGACACGACCATCCCGGTGGGCCCCGTCAGGTGGGGCGCCAGCGACTCGAGGCCGGTGGACGCGAGGGCCAGCTTCGCCAGCCGATTCTTCACCACGCGGTACTGGGCCGACACCGCGCGCAGCTGCCTGCGCAGCTCGGAGAGCTGCTGGACCGTGAGACCCCGGTACTCCGTGAGGACCACCGTGTGGATCCCGTCCAGCCGCGCTCGCAGCTCCTCGACCGCTTGGACCTTCGCTTGCGTGGGCACAGTCGTCTCCTACGGTTTCTTGAACAGGTTCGCCGTGCGGACGGCGTCGATCCTGATGGCCGGGCCCATGGTGGACGACAGCGTCAGCGACCGGAGGTACGTCCCCTTGGCCGACGCCGGCTTGGCCCGGACGATGGCCTCGATGAGCGCCAGGGCGTTGGCCACCAGGTGCTCGGCGGGGAAGGACCGCTTGCCGACGGGCGCGTGCACGTTCCCCGCCTTGTCCACCCGGAACTCCACCTTGCCGGCCTTGGCTTCCCGCACCGCGCGCCCCACGTCGAAGGTCACGGTGCCGAGCTTCGGGTTGGGCATCAGCCCCCGCGGGCCCAGCACCTTGCCGAGCCGGCCCACCTGCCCCATGAGGTCCGGGGTGGCGATGGCCGTGTCGAACTCCATCCAGCCGCCCTGGATCCGCTCCACCAGGTCCTCGGCGCCGACCACGTCGGCGCCCGCGTCGCGGGCCTCGCGCTCCTTGTCGCCCTTGGCGAACACCGCCACCCGCACCGTCTTGCCGATCCCGTGGGGGAGCACCACCGCGCCGCGGACCATCTGGTCGGCGTGCTTGGGATCGACGCCGAGCCGGAAGGACAGGTCCACCGACTCGTCGAACCTGGCGCCGGGCATCTCCTTGAGGAGCGCCACGGCCTCCTCCACCGTGTACTCGCGGCCGGGCTCCACCCGGGCCGCCGCGGCGTCGTAGCGCTTGCCGACCTTCTTCCTGGTGAGGACCGTCGCCATGCCGTCGCTCCTCTAGCCCACCACTTCGATGCCCATGCTGCGGGCGGTGCCCTCGACGATCCGCATCGCGGCCTCGATCGAGGCGGTGTTCAGGTCCGGCAGCTTGGTCTGGGCGATCTCCCGCACCTGCTGCCGGGTGACCTTGCCGATCTTCTCCTTGTGCGGCACCGCCGAGGCCTTGGCGATGCCGGCCGCGCGCTTGAGCAGGACCGCCGCCGGCGGCGTCTTCACCACGAAGGTGAAGGAGCGGTCCTGGTAGATGGTGACCACCACCGGCAGGATGAGCCCCTCCTGCCCGCCGGTCTGGGCGTTGAAGCCCTTGCAGAACTCCATGATGTTGACGCCGTGCTGGCCGAGGGCCGGGCCCACCGGCGGCGACGGGTTGGCCTTGCCGGCCGGGATCTGCAGCTTGACGACCGCCTGGACCTTTTTCGCCACTAGATTCGCTCCACCTGGTAGTACTCGAGCTCAACCGGCGTCGGCCGGCCGAAGACCGGCACGATGACCTTCATCCGCCCGCGCTCGGGGTTGGTGTCCTCGACGACGCCCTGGAAGTTCACGAACGGCCCGTCGATGACGCGCACCTTGTCGCCCTGCTGGAAGACCGACTTGGGCTTGGGCTTCTCGGCCCCCGCCTCCATCTGCCGCATGATCTCGTCCACCTGCTCCTGGCTGAGCGGCACCGGCCGGGTGCCCGAGCCCACGAACCCCGTCACCTTGGGCGTGGACCGCACCAGCTGCCAGGTCTCGTCGGTCAGCTCCATCTCCACCAGCACGTAGCCCGGGAAGAACTTCTGCTCGGTCTCCCGCTTCTGCTTGTTGCGGACCTCGACCACCTTCTCGGTGGGCACCAGCACCCGGCTGATCTTGTCGGCCAGGCCGAAGATCTTGGCCCGCGACTGGATGGCCTCCGCCACCTTGTTCTCGAAGCCCGAGTACGTGTGGACCACGAACCACTGCCGGGCCGCGGCCGCCGTCCCCCCGCTCATCGCAGGATCCTCTCGACGATGCGCGCCAGGCCGATGTCCACGCCCCCCAGGAAGAAGGCCAGGACCACCGTCACCACGATCACCACCACGGTGGAGTTGGCCAGCTCCGGGCGGTTCGGCCACGTCACCTTGCGGAACTCCACCAGGACTTCCCTGACGAACTCGCGCGCGCGCGTCACAAAACCCATGTCCTACCCGACTTCCACGGCAATGGTTGATGGCAGGGG
>JBBIOF010000489.1:0-2662 GCA_037443505.1 Candidatus Rokuibacteriota bacterium | reverse complement strand
GCGCGCCCTGGCCACCAGGCGGGCGAGGCGGCGGCGGGAGGCCGCCGCCACCGCGCGGCGGAACCGCTCGTACGTGGGCGGCGACGCCACGTAGACCTCGGGGACCTGGATCACCGGGGGTACCACGTGGACCAGCAGCAGCGGGGAGCGCCCCGCCCGCGCCAGCGCCAGCGCGGCGCGGAAGGCGGCCCCGGAGGCCGGCGAGAAGTCGGTCGGATGCAGGATGGGGCGCGGGCCCCGGCGGCGGGACGTCCTCGGCCGCTTCATTCCAGCTCCTCCAGCGTCGAGATGTCGCCCTCGGGCAGCCTGCCCGTCACTCCAGCGGCGGGGCCTTCTCCTCCTTCCTCTCCGGCACCTCGGTGAGCGTGGCCTCGGTGAGCAGCAGCAGACTCGCCGCCGAGACCGCGTTCTCCAGGGCCACGCGCACCACCTTGGTGGGGTCCACGATGCCGGCCTCCACGAGGTCCACGTACTCGCGGCGGGCCGCGTCGAAGCCCCTGGCTCCGGAGCCCCGGCGCATCTCGGCGACGACCACCCCGCCGTCGGCGCCCGAGTTCTCCGCGATCTGTCGCGTGGGCGCCTCCAGCGCGCGCCGGAGGATGCCGAGCCCGGTGCGCACGTCGCCCTCCTGGGCGGCCTCCTCGCGCTCCACCGCGTCGATGACGCGGAGCAGGGCGAGGCCGCCGCCGGGCACGATGCCCTCCGCCACCGCGGCCTTGGTGGCGCTGATGGCGTCGTCCAGGGCCTCCTTGCGGCTCTTCATCTCGGCCTCGGACGGCGCGCCCACCCGGATCACCGCCACGCCGCCCGCGAGCTTGGCCAGCCGCTCCTGGAGCTTCTCCCGGTCGTAGTCGCTGGTGGCCTTCTCGATCTGGGCGCGGATCTGCTGCTTGCGGCCCTCGATGGCCCGCCGGTCCCCGAGCCCGCCGATGATGGTGGTCCTCTCCCTGTCCACCACCACGCGCTGGGCCCGCCCCAGCTGGGAGACGTCCACGCTCTCCAGGCGCACGCCCAGCTCCTCGGTGATCACCCGGCCACCGGTGAGCACCGCCATGTCCTCCAGCATCTCCTTGCGGCGGTCGCCGAAGCCCGGGGCCTTCACGGCGGCGCACTTGAGCGTGCCGCGGAGCTTGTTGACCACCAGCGTGGCCAGCGCCTCGCCTTCCACGTCCTCGGCGACGAAGAGGATGGCGGCCCCGCTGCGCGCCACCTGCTCCAGCAGCGGCAGCAGGTCCTTCATGACGCCGATCTTGCGGTCCGTGAGCAGGATGAGCGGGTCCTCCAGCACCGCCTCCATCTTCTCGGGGTCGGTGATGAAGTACGGCGACACGTAGCCGCGGTCGAACTGCAGGCCCTGCACCACCTCCAGCTGGGTCTCGGTGGTCTTGGACTCCTCCACCGTGATGACGCCCTCGTCGCCCACCTTCTCCATCGCGTCGGCCACCATCTCGCCGATGGACGGGTCGTTGTGGGCGGAGATGGTGGCCACCTGGGCCTTCTCCAGCCGGCTCTTGACCGGGCGCGACAACTCCCTGAGCGCGGCGACGGCCACCTGCACCCCGCGGTCCAGCCCGCGCTTGAGGTCGATGGCGCTGGCCCCGGCCACCACGTTGCGGATGCCCTCGGCGAGGATGGCGTGGGCCAGGAGCGTGGCGGTGCTCGTGCCGTCGCCCACCGCGTCACCCGTGCGCTCGGCGGCCTGGCGGATCATCTGGGCTCCCAGGTTCTCGGCCGGGTCGCCCAGCTCCATCTCCCGGGCGATGGTCACCCCGTCGTTGCACACCAGGGGCGGCCCGAAGGTCTTCTGGATCAGCACGCACTTGGACTTGGGGCCGAGCGTCACCCGCACGGCGTCGGCCAGCGCGGTGGCGCCCCGCAGGATCTTCTCGCGCGCCTCGGATCGAAAGAGCACCTGCTTGTGGGGCATCGCGACCTCCTCCTCAGGCGCCGACCCGCCGCTGACAGTCCAGGCAGCGCCGCGCCGTGGGCAGCGCCCTCAGGCGTGCCAGCGGGATCGGGCGGCCGCACGTCTCGCACACGCCGTAGGTCCCGGCCTCCAGCCGGGCCTGGGCGGCGTCGATCTCGTCCAGCTCGTGCCGCTGCCGCCCCTCGAGGCGGGAGAGGACGGCGGCGACCAGCTCCGAGGCCGCGTCTTCCGGGGGGCCGCCGGGCTGGTGGCCCTCGAGCGTCGCCAGCTCCTCGTCCGTGGCCGCGACGGTCCGGAACAGGCGCAACCGCTCCTGCCGGAGCCGCTCGCGGAACTCCTCGAGCAACCCGGTGGACCGCATCTCCTCGCGCGTCATGTCAGGACTCCCCCAGCAGCCCGGCGAGGACGGCCTCGTCGAGCGTCTCGATACCGCGGCGGCGGGCCTCGGCCAGCTTGGCGCCCGGGGCCTCGCCGACGACCACGTAGTCGGTCCGGGCCGACACCGAGTCGCTCACCCGCCCGCCCAGCCGCTCGATCCGCTCCCGGGCCTCGTCCCTGGTGTACCGGCGGAGGGCGCCGGTGAGGACGAAGGTCTTGCCCTGGAGCGGCCCGCCGCGCGGGGGGGCCGCCTCGGTGGTGGCCACGCCGGCCGCCTCGAGCCGGCGCAGCAGCCGCCGGTTGCCCGGGTCCGAGAAGAACTTCACCACCGACTGGGCGATGGCGGGGCCCACACCG
>JBBIOF010000488.1:0-2663 GCA_037443505.1 Candidatus Rokuibacteriota bacterium | reverse complement strand
TGGTGCGCGACGTCCTGGCGCACATGAGCGCTTCGGGGCCCGGCCGGGCGCGCGCCCCACCGCCACAGCGCCTCGACCGGGACCGCGAACAGCCGCGGGCCGAACGGGACGACCTCCGATCCCGTGTAGAGCACCAGGCCGCGGTGGAAGCGACGCCCCGCCGCCTGCTCCAGGGCGCGCAGGCCCTTGAAGTCGGCCGCGCTCACGGTCGCCCCGCGCTTCACCTCGAGGCCGGCCAGCGGTCCCGACCTCCGTTCCAGGACCAGGTCCACCTCGTCCCCCCCCCCGTGGCTCCGGAAATGGTACAGCGCCGGCGCGGCCGCGCTCCAGCCCGGCTGCTTCACGACCTCCATGGTCACGAAGCTCTCGAGCAGGCCGCCCAGGAGCGCCCGGTCGGCCCGCAGGCGGGCCGGGTCCACCCCCATCAGGTGCGCCGCCAGGCCGCTGTCGGCGAGCATGACCTTGGGCGCCTTCACCAGGCGCGACGAGCTTCGGCAGCTCCGCGAGCGGCACGCCTCCGGCGGCCGTGCCGAGGGCCGGCGGGGCCTCGCCGAACGCCGCGTCGACGAAGCCCTCCACCACCCCCTCGATCTCTCCCTGGGAGAACGGTGCGACGCGCTGCCTCGGCTTGTGGTCGAAAATCAACCATCAACTGGACGATTTTCGACCAGAACGCCGAGTCCCGACCGGCCTCCGGGAAGGGAGGCGTACAATCGTCGATAGGCGCATGGGCGACGACTGGTACAAGGACGCCGTCTTCTACGAGGTCCACGTCAAGGCGTTCATGGACGCCGACGGCAACGGCATCGGTGACTTCGCCGGCCTCACGTCGCGGCTCGACTACCTGAAGGACCTCGGGGTGGACTGCCTCTGGGTGCTGCCCATGTACCCCTCGCCGCTCCGGGACGACGGCTACGACATCTCCGACTTCTGCGGCATCCACCCCGCCTACGGCACCCTGGAGGACTTCCAGAAGTTCCTCGACGCCGCCCACGGCCGGGGCCTCCGGGTCATCGCCGACCTGGTGATGAACCACACTTCCGACCAGCACCCCTGGTTCCAGGCCTCCCGCGAGCGGAAGGCGCCGTACGCCGACTGGTACGTGTGGAGCGCCACCGACCGCCTCTACCAGGAGGCCCGGATCATCTTCGTGGACACCGAGAAGTCCAACTGGACCCTGGACCCGGTGCGGAAGGAGTACTACTGGCACCGGTTCTTCGCCCACCAGCCCGACCTGAACTACGACAACCCCGAGGTCCGGAAGGCCATGCTGGACGTCATGCGCTTCTGGCTGGATCGCGGGCTGGACGGCTTCCGCTGCGATGCCGTGCCCTACCTGGTGGAGCGCGAGGGAACCAGCTGCGAGAACCTGCCCGAGACGCACGCCATCCTGAAGGAGTTCCGCCGCGTCATCGACCGCGAGTACGGGGGCGACCGCGTGCTGCTGGCCGAGGCCAACCAGTGGCCCGAGGACGTGCGCCCCTACTTCGGCGAGAACGACGAGTTCCACATGGCCTTCCACTTCCCGCTGATGCCGCGCCTCTACATGGCGGTCCGCCAGGAGGAGCGCCTGCCGATCCTCGACATCTTCACCCACACGCCGGCCATCCCGTCCTCCTGCCAGTGGTGCCTCTTCCTGCGCAACCACGACGAGCTGACGCTGGAGATGGTGACGAGCGAGGAGCGGGACTACATGTACTACGCCTACGCCCGTGACCCCCAGGCCAAGCTCAACCTGGGCATCCGGCGGCGGCTGGCGCCCCTCATGGACAACGACCGGCGGCGGATCGAGCTGCTCAACTGCCTGCTGCTGACGCTCCCGGGCAGCCCCATCATCTATTACGGCGACGAGATCGGGATGGGCGACAACATCTACCTGGGCGACCGCAACGGGGTGCGCACGCCCATGCAGTGGTCGCGCGACCGCAACGCCGGGTTCTCCTCGGCCGACGAGAGCCAGCTCTACCTGCCCGTGATCGCCGACCCGGTGTACGGCTACCAGGCCGTGAACGTGGAGGCCCAGCTCAAGCAGCCGTCCTCGCTCCTCAACACCATGAAGCGCCTGATCGCCGCCCGCAAGCGCTGCCGGGCCTTCGGCCGCGGGTCCATCGAGTTCCTGCGGCCCATCAACCAGAGCGTGCTGGCCTTCTACCGGGAGTACCAGGACGAGCTGATCCTGGTGGTGGCCAACCTCTCGGGGCGCTCGCAGCCCGTCACGCTGGACCTCTCCCGCCACCGCGGGGCCGTGCCCTTCGAGCTGCTGGGCGAGACGCGGTTCCCGCCCATCGGCGGCCAGCCCTACTTCCTGTCGCTGGGGCCCCACGGCTTCTACTGGTTCCGGCTGGAGCGGCCGGCCGCGCCGCCCCGCTATGGCATCGAGGACACCGCCATCTGACGTCCTGGCCGCCTGGCTGGGCCGCCAGCGCTGGTTCGCGGCCAAGGCCCGGCGGATCGCGTCGGCGGCGGTGGAGGACCGGATCGACCTGGGGCCGGGCGAGCTGGCCATCGTCGCGGTGACGCTGGACGACGGCTCGGCCGACCGGTACGCGGTTTCCCTCGGCCCCGGGCCCGGGGATCGGGTGACCGACGCGCTCGACGACCCGGCGTTCGGCCGCGCGCTCCTCGACCTGGTCGCGCGCGGGGCGGATGCGCCCGGCGCGTCG
>JBBIOF010000487.1:0-2678 GCA_037443505.1 Candidatus Rokuibacteriota bacterium | reverse complement strand
TCCCGCCCGAGGACCAGGCGGCGGTGCGGCGCCTGCGCGAGGCCTACGACTCCTACCAGCACGCCACCGCCGCCGCGCGCCACCGCGAGCTGGTGCCCGACCGCTTCGTGGACCTGATCGCGCTGGCGGGCACCCCGGACGAGGTCCTGGAGCGGGTGCGGCGGGTGATGACGGTGCCCGAGGTCGGGCGCATCATCGTCCTGCCGCAGGTGCCGGCGCAGCGCGCCGCCGAGCGCGACGACGTGCTGCGGCTCTTCGCCGAGGCGGTGATGGCGCGGGCAGGCTGAGCCCGCCGGGGCCGTCAGCGCAGGCCGGCCTCCTCCCGGAGGCGGCGCAGCGTCTCGACGTGGTCGGCGGGCGACTTGAGGCCGAGGCCGACGGTATGGATGCTGAGGTGCGTCACGCCGCGCATGGCCCGCCAGGCCGCCACCTCCTTGGCCCAGCGGTCGCGGGGCACCTGGGCCAGCGTGAACCGTCCCTCGATCCCGAAGCGCGCCGGGTCGCGCCCCGCCTCCTTCACCCAGCCGTGGAGCCGGTCGACCACCGCCTGGGCCTCGGGGCCGGGACGGAAGTGCGGCATCCAGCCATCCGCCAGGCGCGCGGCGCGCCGGATGACGACCTCGCTGTCGCCGCCCATCCACACGGGGATGGGCCGCTGCACCGGCAGCGGGTTGATGCCGGCGTCGGTGATGCGGTGCCAGCGCCCCTCGAAGGTCACCAGCGGCCGCGTCCAGAGCGCGCGCATCACCTCGATCTGCTCCTCGATGCGGCGGCCCCGGGTGGTGAAGTCCTCGCCGAGCGCCTCGAACTCCACGAAGTTCCAGCCAACGGCCACGCCCAGGCGCAGCCTCCCGCCGGAGAGCACGTCCACGGCGGCCGCCTGCTTGGCGACGAGCGCCGCCTGGCGCTGGGGCAGGATGATGATGCCGGTCACCAGCTCGACCCGCCTGGTGAGCGCGGCCAGGAAGCCGTAGAGGACGAAGGGCTCGTGGAAGGCGTGCTCGTGGGTGTACGGCCCCTTCAGGTCGGGGTGGCTGGCCCGGTTGGCGCCGAGCACGTGGTCGAAGGCGAGGATGTGGGTGTAGCCCATCGCCTCGACGGCCTGGGCGTAGTCGCGGATGGCCGTGGGATCGTTGCCGATCTCGACCTGGGGGAAGACGACGCCGATCTTCATCTCGCACCTCGCGGGGCGGCGGGATTCGTCTCCTCCGGATACCGCGCCCTCGGGTGCGCCGTCAAGCCGGAACCTCGCGACGCGCGCGTCCCGGCGAGCCGCCACCGGGCGACGGACGGCCGATCCGGTGGTATCGTTGCTCCCGTGGAGCGGCGCGTCGTCAAGCTCGTCACCGGGCACCCGACGTCCGACGGCGCGGGCGTGCGCCTCACCCGCGTCATCGGCACGCCCGAGCTGGACCAGCTCGACCCCTTCCTCCTGCTGGACGAGTTCAAGTCCGACCGCCCGGACGACTACATCGCCGGCTTCCCCGACCACCCCCACCGCGGCTTCGAGACCGTCACCTACATGCTGGCCGGCGCCATGGCACACGCGGACCACGTGGGGCACCGGGGCGAGCTGGCGGCCGGCGGCGTGCAGTGGATGACGGCCGGGCGCGGCATCATCCACTCCGAGATGCCCCGGCAGAGGGACGGCCTGCTGTGGGGCTTCCAGCTCTGGGTGAACCTGCCGGCCCGCCTGAAGATGACGGCGCCGCGCTACCAGGACATCCCGCCCGAGCGCGTGCCCGAGGCGTCGCTGGGCGAGGGCGTGCGGGCCCGCGTCATCGCCGGCGAGGCGGGCGGCGCCCGCGGTCCGGTGGAGGGCATCGTCACGCGGCCGCTCTACCTCGACGTCCGGATGGACGCGGGCGCCCGCGCGTCCCTGCCGCTGGAGGCCGGCCACCACGCCTTCGCCTACGTGTACGAGGGCCGGGCCACGCTGGGTCCCGTCGAGGACGGGGCCGCGCGGGAGGTGAGCACCGGCCAGCTGGCGGTGCTGGGCGAGGGCGACCGGCTGACCGCGCTCGCGGGCGGGGTGCCCGCCCGCTTCCTGCTCCTGGCGGCCCGGCCCCTGCGCGAGCCCGTCGCCCGCTACGGGCCCTTCGTCATGAACACCCGCGAGGAGGTCGCCCGCGCGGTCGAGGACTACCGGCGGGGAACCTTCCTCCAGGAAACGTGAGCCCGCCGGGCGCGACATGGCCCTGCCCACGACGACGCTGAGCGCCGTCTGGTACGGCGTCGAGGACCTGCGCCTGGAGGAGCGGCCGGTGCCTCCACTGGGCCCCTCCGACGTGCTGGTGGCCGTCGCGGCCTGCGGCGTCTGCGCCACCGACCTCCACCTGCTGGACGGCAGCATCAGCCTCTACACCCCTCCCCGCGTCCTCGGCCACGAAGTGGGCGGCCGCGTGCTGGCGGCGGGGCGGGCCGTGCGCCACGTGCGCCCCGGGGATGCCGTCGCGCTCGACACCAGCGTCCCCTGCGGCACCTGCCCCGACTGCCGGGAGGGCGCGCACTTCTTCTGCGTCGACCGCCTGTCGGTCTTCGCGGGCTTCTCGGACGTCGTGGTGGTGCCTTCCGCGGTCGTGTACCCGCTGCCGCCGGGCGTGGAGCCGGCCATGGGCGCGCTGGCCGAGCCGCTGAGCTGCGCGCTCCACGCCGTCGAGCGCGCCCCGGTGCGCGCG
>JBBIOF010000486.1:0-2678 GCA_037443505.1 Candidatus Rokuibacteriota bacterium | reverse complement strand
ACCGCTGCGGCGGCAGCCGCGCGCGGGCGTACGCCGCCACGGGCGACCCGCTGGCGGAGGATCCCGGCTGCGCGTGGGAGCAGTCGGCCGTCCCGGCCATCGCGGGCGGCTCCGGCCCCGAGAGGGCCGTAGGCGAGGCACAGGTGATGGAGGCACTCCAGGGCGTCTTCGACCCCGAGCTCGGCATGTCGGTGGTGGACCTGGCGCTGATCTACGGCGTGGCGGTGGAGGGTGGGACGGTGCGGGTCACGATGACGCTGACCGCCCAGGGCTGTCCCCTCCACGAGGTCATGGGCGAGTGGGTCCGGACGGCGATCCGGAAGCTCCCCGGAGTCGAGCGCGTGGAGGTCACCATCACGTTCGATCCGCCGTGGACGCCGGAGCGGATGAAGCGCCCGCTCCGGCATCAGGGAGGCGCCGTCGGGTAGGGGCGGCCCCCGGGCGGACCCCGCGGAGCCTCAGCCCAGCGCGGCCGCCAGCCCCTCCAGCACCGCCTCCGCCTGGCCGATCGATCCCCGCGGACCGAGCTCGGCCGCGGCCGCCTCGAACTCGCGCCGGAGCGCCTGCTGGACGCGCTCGTCGAGCACCGACTCGGCCAGCGGGAAGAGGGCGGAGTTCTCCTTGTCGATGTGGGCCCGGAGGAGGGTGACGTAGCGGCGGGCGGCCGCGGCGCGCTCCCAGGGAGCCCCCTCCGCCATGGCCGCGATCAGGGCGCGCCCCTCGACGTGCTCGGCCAGCATGGTGCCCACGGGGCCGCCCTCGTCGGGCACCCCCGCCCGGACCAGGGCCGGGAACAGCAGCTTCTCCTCGCGGGCGTGGTGCGTGGCGTCGGCGAAGCCGCGCAGCCAGGCGATCAGCTCCCCCCACCAGACGTCGGGCACCGGGATGCCCCGGTCCAGGCGGTCGGCGGCGCGCTCCAGCGTGTCGAGGGCGCGCAGGACGAGGACGTGCTCCTCGCGCAGGACGTCAGTCGGCGTCTTCACGGCTGCCCTCCGACGAGCACCGCCAGCCCGTGGGGCCGGGGCGGCACCGTCAGCGTGCCCAGCACTCTCCGTCCGGGGCCATCCACGATGGTCACGGTGTTGGAGGTGTGGTTGGCGACGAACAGGATTCCGTCGGCGGTCGCCGCCACGTGGTAGGGCCCGACGCCCACCGGGACCGCGGCCGTCACCCGCCGCTCCGCCAGGGAGACCGCCACCACGCTGCGGAGACCGTGGTCGCTGAACCACATCTCGGTCGCCGTCCTCGGGACGAGGTTGCCGTCGCGCCCGCGCTTGGGTGAATGGAAGGGGTACTTGCCGACCGTGATGGACCCCAGCACGGTGCGCGCGGCCACGTCGAGGTAGTCCACGCGGGCGTCGGGGAGGTGGGTGAACCCCGAGTTCGTCACCCACGCCACCGTGCCGTCCGGGCTCAGGGTCACGTCGTGCGCGTTGGCGCCGGTGTCGATGAGGGTGACCTGCCGGCTGGCGAGATCCACCACCCCCACCCGCGGATCACCGGGCCGGTAGGGCCGGTTGGTCACGGTGAACCACAGCTCCCGGTCGTCGGGCGTGATGGACAGGTCGTGCTGGGCCCGGCCCACCTTGAGCGGGGGTTTCGGGGTGAGCGTGGCGAGGTCGACCACGCTCACGAACGTCTCCGTCTCGTGGCCGACGAAGAGCGTGCGGCTGTCCGAGGTGAAGGCCACGTCGTGCGTCTGGCGCCCCAGCTTGATCCGCGCGGCCTCGACCAGTCGGCGGGTGTCGATGATCGAGACCTCGCCGGAGCGGCGGTCGCTGGCGGCCACCCAGCGGCCGTCGGGCGTGATCCCGAGGTTGTGCGGCTCCCGGCCCACGGGGATGGAGGCGACCGGGGCCAGGTCCGGGACCCGGCCCCGGAACACGTTCACGGTATCGTTCCGCTCGGAGACGACGAAGAGCGTGACGGTCTCGCTCCCGACGGGCGCCGGGCCGGCGGACGCCGGCGGGAGCGAGAGCAGGACGGCCAGGGTGAGACCGAGGGCGGCCCGCCGCCTCACAGCCTGAACAGCTCCATGGCGTTGTCGCGGATCAGCTTCTGCCGGGCCTCCGGACGCAGGCCCAGGGCGTCCACCTGGTCGAGGCTCTCCTTCCAGGGCAGGCCGTTGGTCCCCCACACGGCGCGGTCCATGCCCATGCGGCTGTTGATGTAGTTGATGATCTCCGGCTTCAGGTACTTCGGCATCCAGGCGTCGACGCCGAACCAGACGTTGTCCCACTTGTAGCAGACCGAGATCAGCTCCTCGACCCACGGCCAGCCGGTGTGGGCGCCCAGGATGCGCAGGGTGGGGAAGTCGCAGGCGATCTGGTCCAGGTACATGGGCCGGGCGTGCTCGCTGGGCATGGACTCCAGCACGTGGCCCACCTGCATGGAGACCGCCACGTCCAGCTCCACGCACTTGGCGTAGAGGGGGTACATCTTCCGGTCGTGCAGCGGGATGTCGAAGCCGTAGATGTGGACGTAGACGCCCTTGAACCCGTGCTTCGTGACCGCCTGCTCGATCTCGGCCAGGCTCTCCTTGATGCGGAAGGGGTTGTACCCGGCCAGGCCCACGAAGCGGTCGGGGTACTTCTCCGTGTACTGGAGCACCTCCTCCAGCCGGGTGTCCATGTACATCCACTTGTTCCAGTACGACCACATCTTGGTCTGGGTGATGA
>JBBIOF010000485.1:0-2678 GCA_037443505.1 Candidatus Rokuibacteriota bacterium | reverse complement strand
GACGCGGACGGCGACGATGGGAACCGCCGGGCGCTCGGCCCCCAGCAGCACCATGCCGTTGGACAGCACCTCGCGGTGCGCCAGGGGCGCCGCCGCGGCCGCCGGCGCCGCCGGGGCCGCCGCCACCACGAGCAGGAGCAGTCCGGCGAGCGCCCTCACGTCACTCGAGCTGCTTGCGGAAGCGCAGCACCGCCAGCGTGAACACCACCGCGCCGAAGACCGCCAGCGGCACGAGCTGCGGCCACAGGTCCTGGAAGCCGATGCCCTTCAGCACGATCCCGCGCACCACACGCAGATAATACGTCAGCGGGATGAGGCTCGCGAGGAGCTGCGCCCCCCGCGGCATGCCCTCGATGGGGAACAGGAGCCCCGAGAGGTAGATCGAGGGCAGGAACGTCATGAAGGAGAGCTGCATGGCCTGGGGCACGGTGCGGGCCGCCGCCGAGAGGTAGATGCCGATGCCCAGCGTCCCCCACATGAACACCGCCGAGAGCGCGTAGAGCAGCGGGAGGCTGCCCCGGATGGGCACGTCGAAGACGAAGCGGGCCACCAGGAGGGCCATGGTCATCTGCCCGTAGGCGACCACCAGGTTGGGCGCGATCTTGCCCACCAGGAGCTCCCACCGCCGGATGGGGCTCACCACCAGCGCCTCCAGCGTGCCCCGCTCGCGCTCGCGCACGATGGAGATGGCCATGACGCTCACCGTGGTCTGCATGAGCAGGGCGCCGACCAGCCCCGGCACGATGAACATGGCCGACACCAGGTCGGGGTTGTACCAGGCGCGCACCCGGAAGTCCACGGGGGCCGGCTCGTCGCGCAGCGCCGTCCCCTCCGGCGTCCGGGCCAGCACCGCCAGCGAGCGCTGGGCGCCCAGCGCGGTGGCCGCGTTCATGGCGGACGTGGCCACCTGCGGGTCGGAGGCGTCCACGATGACCTGGATCTCCACGGAGCGACGGACGAGCTGGCGGCCGAAGTCCGGGGGGATCACGATCCCGACCTTGGCGGTGCCGGCGTCGATCATGCGCGTGAGCTCGCGCTGGCTGCGCACCGCCCAGCGGATGTCGAAGTACTGGCTGTTCTCGAAGGCCTCCAGGAGCTTGCGGGCCTCCACGTCGCCGGACTGGTCGAGGACCACGGTGGGCACGTGCTTGACGTCGGTGTTGATGGCCCAGCCGAAGATGAAGAGCATCACCACGGGCACCACGAGCATCAGGGTGAGGGCCAGGCGGTCGCGCCCGAGCTGGATGAACTCCTTGGCGATGATGCCCCAGAGCCGCCCCGCCACGCTCAGGCCCCGTCCAGGGCGCGGAGCTGCTCCCGCACGCGCCCCTTCCGCTCGCGGTCCACGAAGGAGACGAACAGGTCCTCCACCGAGGGCTCCACCCGGCGGACCCAGGCCGCGCGGAGGCCCCGGCCCGCCAGCAGCGCCTCCACGTCCTCCACTCCCGGCCCGCCCGGCGCCATGACCAGGCGCAGCCGCGTGCCCACCCGCACCACCTCCTCCACGGCCGCCGCGTCGGCCAGCACCTCGGCAGCCGCGCGGAGGTCCTCCACCTCCACCTCCACCACCGACCGGCCGAAGGTCTCGCGCTTGATCCGGTCGGGGCTGCCGTGGGCGATGAGCCGTCCCTGGTAGATGAAGCCGAGGCTGTCGCAGAGCTCGGCCTCGTCCATGTAGTGGGTGGTCACGAGGATGGTGGTCCCCTCGTCGGCCAGCCGCCGGATGAGGGCCCAGAAGGTGCGGCGCGACACCGGGTCCACGCCGGCCGTGGGCTCGTCCAGGAACACCAGGCGCGGCTGGTGGACCAGGGCGCAGACCAGCGCCAGGCGCTGGCGGTAGCCGCCGGACAGCTCGCCGGCGAGCTGGCGCTCCCGCCCGCCCAGGTCGGCCAGGCGCACCATCTGCTGGATGCGCGCGGCCCGCCGCGCGCGCGGGACCATGTAGACGCGGGCGTAGAAGGTGAGGTTCTCCTCCACGGTCAGGTCGTCGTACAGCGAGAACCGCTGCGACATGTAGCCGATGGCGGACTTGACCCGCTCGGGGTCGCGCCGGAGGTCGATCCCCAGCACCCGTCCCTCCCCCTCGGTGGGCTCCAGGATCCCGCACAGCATGCGGAGCGTGGTGGACTTGCCGGCGCCGTTGGGGCCGAGGAAGCCGAACAGCTCGCCCGCGCGGACGCTGAGGTCCAGGTGGTCCACGGCCACCAGGTGGCCGAACCGCTTGGTGAGTCCGCGGGTGACGACCGCGAGGTCCGCCGCCACGCCGCCCCCTACGGCAGGATCTCGGCGTCCGCGGGCATGCCGGGCTTGAGCACGCCCTCCGTGTCCCTCACCGCGATCTTGATCCGGAAGACCAGGTTCACCCGCTCCTTGCGGGTCTGGACGTTCTTGGGGGTGAACTCGGCCTCGGACGCGATCTCGCTGATCGTGCCCCGGAAGGCGCGGCTCGGGTACGCGTCCACCGTGACCACCGCCCCCTGGCCCACCCGGATGCGCCCCACGTCCGTCTCGGGAACGTAGGCGCGCACCCAGAGGTCCCCGGGGTCCACCAGCGTGAGGATGGACTGCCCGGGGTTGACCGTCTCGCCCACCTCGGCGTTCTTGCGCAGCACCACGCCGTCCAGCGGCGACAGGAGCCGGGCCTCGGCGAGCCGCGCCCGCGCCAGGGCCTCGGCGGC
>JBBIOF010000484.1:0-2681 GCA_037443505.1 Candidatus Rokuibacteriota bacterium | reverse complement strand
GGCCCTTGGGGCCCAGCGTGGCCTTCACCGCCTCGGCCAGGATGTTGACGCCCCGCAGCAGGGCCGCCCGGGCCTCCTCGTCGAACTTGAGCTGCTTCGGCATCTGTCGTCTGCCTCCTTGGGTTTACTCGAGAATGGCGAGGACGTCCTCTTCGCGCAGGATCAGGTACTCCTTGTCGTCGATCTTCACCTCCGAGCCGGAGTACTTGCCGAACAGGATCCGGTCGCCGGCCTTGACGTCCAGCGGGATCTTCTTGCCGTCCTCGGTGACCTTGCCGTTGCCCACGGCGACCACCTTGCCCTCCTGGGGCTTCTCCTTGGCCGTGTCGGGGATGATGATGCCGCCCCGGCGGACTTCCTGCTCCTCGATGCGCTCCACGAGGATGCGGTCGTGCAGCGGACGGATCTTCATAGCGCTCCCTGCCTCCTTCGTCGGTGGTGGACGGCGATGCCGCCTTGGTGGTAGTGATTCGCTCTGGCCCCGCGTTGCCTCTCGGGCCGCTGTTAGCACTCGCGGAGAACGAGTGCTAATATAGCGGCCTCCCCGCGGGCCGATCAAGCGAAAAAGCCGGGGGCCCGTCATGTCGAAAAAGGTCTTGATATCCAACAGCTTGCCTCCAGAAGCCCTGCAGCTCATCCCCGCCTGGATCGAGGTAGACCTGCACGACAGTCTCGAGCCGCTGCCGCGGGAACAGCTCATCAGCCGCCTCCGGGGCAAGGACGGGCTGGTCTGCCACATCGTGAGCACCATCGATGACGAGGTCCTGGCGGCCTCGGACCGCCTCCGGGTCGTGGCGAACGTGGCGGTGGGCTACAACAACATCGACGTCGCGGCCGCCCGACGGCGGGGCATCGTGGTCACCAACACCCCGGACGTCCTCACGGAGACCACCGCCGACTTCGCCTGGACGCTGCTGATGGCCGCCGCGCGCCGGGTGGTCGAGGCCGACGCCTACGCGCGCTCCGGGCGGTGGAAGCGGTGGGAGTGGGACCTCCTCTGGGGGTTCGACGTCCACGGCAAGACGCTGGGCATCCTCGGCTTCGGCCGGATCGGCCGGGCGGTGGCCCGCCGGGCACTCGGGTTCCGCATGCGGGTCCTCTACCACGATGCGGTGCGAGCGCCGGCCGCGGTCGAGCAGGAGCTGTCCGCCACCTACGCCGGACTGGACACGGTCCTCCGCGAGTCCGACTTCGTGACGCTGCACACGCCGCTGCTGCCGGAGACCCGCCACCTCATCGACGAGCGCGCGCTGCGCTCGATGAAGCGGACCGCCATCCTGGTGAACGCGGCCCGCGGCCCCATCGTGGACGAGGCGGCCCTGGTGCGGGCCCTCACCGAGGGCTGGATCGCCGCCGCCGGGCTCGACGTCTTCGAGGAGGAGCCGCGCATCCACCCCGGGCTGCCGCCGCTGCGCAACGTCGTGCTGGCCCCCCACATCGCCAGCGCCTCCCGGGAGACGCGCCTGGCCATGGCCTCGCTCGCCGTCCGCAACTGCGTGGCCGTCCTGGAGGGCAAGCCCCCGATCACGCCCGTGCCGTGACGGCGGCGGGGGCGTGATAGAAAGGGGTCGATGGCCCTCCTCACGCTCTCGCGCGTCACCCGGCGCTACGAGGCCGGCGGCCCGCCGGCCGTGGACGGCCTCACCCTGTCCGTGGAGCGGGGCCTGATCCTGGCCCTGCTGGGCCCCTCGGGCTGCGGCAAGACCACCACGCTCCGCCTCATCGCCGGCTTCGAGACGCCCGACGAGGGCGAGATCGTCATCGCCGACCGCGTGGTGGCGGACGGCCGGCGCGGCATCGCGCTGCCGCCCGAGGCGCGCGGCGTGGGCGTCGTCTTCCAGGACTACGCGCTCTTCCCGCACCTCACGGTCGCCGACAACGTCGCCTTCGGCCTGGTGGGCCTCGACCGCCGCAGCCGCGCCGGGCGCGTCCGGGAGGTGCTGGACCTGGTCGGGCTCGCCGACCTGGGCGCCCGGTACCCGCACGAGCTGTCGGGAGGCCAGCAGCAGCGGGTGGCGGTGGCCCGGGCCCTGGCCCCGGCGCCCGCGCTGATCCTGCTGGACGAGCCGTTCTCGAGCCTCGATGCCGACCTGCGCGCCCAGATGCGCGACGAGGTGGAGAAGGTCCTCCGCACCACCCGGACCACGGCCGTCTTCGTCACGCACGACCAGGAGGAGGCGTTCACCATCGCCGACGTGGTCGGCGTCCTCGACCGGGGCCGCCTCGAGCAGCTCGGGCCGCCGGAGGCGATCTACCATCACCCGGCCACGCCCTTCGTGGCGGAGTTCGTGGGCGCGGCCGACTTCCTGCCGGGGATCGTCACCTCCGATGGCGTCGTGACGGAGATCGGGGTCTTCGGCAACGTCGAGGGACGCGAGCCCGGCGAGAAGGTCAAGGTGATGATCCGGCCCGACGACGTGACCTTCGTCCCCGCCCCCGACGGCGAGGCCGTGATCGTGCGGCGCTACTTCCGGGGCTCGGAGAACCTCTACTGCCTGGCCCTGCCCTCAGGGCACCGCGTGCACTCCTCGCAGCCGTCCGCGGCCGCGTTCCCGCCCGGCCTCCGCGTCCGGCCCGAGGCGCACGTGCTGCACGTGGTCACCTTCCCGGCGGAGTAGCCGCCCCCGGCCGTCAGCGGGCGAGCCCACCTCGGGAGCCCATCCGTCGCTCCAGGCGGGCGC
>JBBIOF010000483.1:0-2697 GCA_037443505.1 Candidatus Rokuibacteriota bacterium | reverse complement strand
GGGGCCGCTCCGGGTGGCCGACGGGGCGGGCGAGCGCGTCGTCTGCCCCATCCGCCTGGGCGGCGAGGCGGCGGGCTACCTGCAGATCCTGGCGGGCCGGGGCGCGGCCTCGGACCTGGATCGCCGGGCCGCCGAGCACGGCGCGGTGGTGGCGGGCCTGCACATCCTGCGGCAGCAGACCGTGGCCTCCGTGGAGGCGCGCGTCCAGAACTCCTTCGTCCAGGCCCTGATCCGCGGGGAGTTCGGCCCCGCCACCGGCCTCGAGGAGCGGGCCCGGCTCCTGGGGTTCAACCCGCACGGTGCCTACGTGGTGGGGCTCCTGGCCCTCCTCGGGGAGGACGCGCGCAAGCGGGCCCTGACCGGCCCCGCCGACTTCCAGCTGCGCGAGCGGCTCGACCGGGCCATGCGCCGCGCGCTCGGCGAGGAGGGCCTGCCGCCCTTCCTGGGCTACCTCATGAACCTGGTGGTGGTCCTGCTGCCGGCCGGATTCGGCGCCGGCGACGTCCAGGCGACCGTGCGGCGCCTGTGGCGGCGCGTGCGCGAGCTGGAGCCCTCCATCGCCTGTGCGCTGGCCATGGGCGGCGTCCAGCTCGGCGCCGCAGGGGTGGCCCGGGGCTTCCGGGAGGCGGACAGCGCGCTGGCCGTCTCCACCGGCGAGGGCGTCTTCTGGTACGACGACCTGCTGGTGACCCGCCTGCTCCGGGCCGTGGGCGACGGCCGCGTGCTCCGCGAGTTCCACCAGGCCACGCTGGGCCGGCTGGACGGCGAGCGGGCACGCGAGCCCCTGCGCCAGACCGTGCGGGAGCTGGTCCGCCACGGGTTCAACCAGCGCGCGGCCGGGCGCGCGCTGGGCCTGCACTGGAACACCATGCGCCACCGGGTCGCCCGCCTGGAGGCGCTCCTGGAGCGCCCGCTGCGCGATCCCGAGCTGCGCCTCCGGCTCGAGCTGGCCCTGGAGATCGAGCGGCTGCTGGACGGGGCCGAGGCGCCCGCTACGCGATCCGGATGATGCCGGGCTCCACCATCCGGAAGCGGGCGGCCACCTCGGGGTCGTGGCCCGCCACGACGCGGGCCGGGTCGCCGGCCAGGGCCTGGATGGTGTCGAAGGCGGCCAGCATCTGCGGCAGGCTGGTGATGATCTGGGCGGGCTGGCGGCGCTCGACGTTGCGGTAGAAGTGCGCCGCGTCGGACGTGAGCACGATCCGCCCGGCGCGCGTCTCGACCGACACGATCTGGAGGCCCGCGGTGTGGCCCCCGACCCAGTGCACCCGGAGCCCCGGCAGCACCTCCTGCTCCCCCTCCACCAGGCGGACCCGGTTCCCGTAGGCCAGGGTGACGAGCCGGCCCAGCGCCTCCGGGCTCGCCAGGTGCCGGTACACCTCGTGACGGGCGACGGGCCCGGTCCAGAAGGCGACCTCCTCGCGCTGGACCCAGAACTCGGCCGCCGGGAAGAGCGCGTGCCCGGCCCAGTGGTCCCAGTGCAGGTGCGAGACCAGCGCCACCGGGATGCTCTCGGGCCGGACGCCGAGGCGAGCCACCATCGCGGCAGGGCTCACGTAGCCCACCAGGCCGCGGGGCACGCCGTCCTCCTCCCGGCATCCGGTGTCCACCAGCACGGGATGCGGCCCCCCGAGGATCAGCCACACGTAGAAGTCGAGCCGGAGGGGATCGTGGGACGGCTCCCGGTAGAAGAACTGGCAGGCCGTGGTGTGCCGCTCGCCGTACTTCAGCGCGTAGACCTCGTACATGGGCGCCTCCGTGGAGTCAGGTCGTCAGGCGGCGGGCGAGGAGTGCGGCCACGTCCCGCGCGCGGTCCATGGTGAGGAGGGGCACGACGTAGTCCTGCCCCGGCACGGACCCGAGCCGCGCGAACCGCGGCAGCAGCCAGCGGCCCAGGGCCCTCGCGCGCGGGCCGCGTGGAGCCAGGGCCGTGAGCACCCTCGCCGGGATACCCGGCCGGAGCGTGGCCTCGGTGCAGCGGAGCGCGGCCCAGACGCACCCCCTGAGCCGCGCGTCGCCGGCCACCTCCACCAGGCCGTCCCAGTCGAGCGCGGTCGTCCAGCGCGTGGCCATCAGGGCGATGTCGCAGCGCGCCAGCGCGCCCAGCAGGCCGTGGTTCACCGTCAGGTGGACGCACGCGTGGACCAGGGCGTCGGTGGGTGTCAGCCGCCCCTCTCGCGCCCGCGTCCACGCCCCGCGCGCCCATCGCCCTGCCGCCGGGCCTGACTTGTCGTCCACCAGGTCCCAGTGCAGGTCAACCGCGAGCCCCGCCGCGCCCACGAACATGGAGGCTGCGCGGCGGCGCAGGTCGTGCTCGAAGCTCGCGGGGGCCCGCCAGCCCAGCGTCTCGAGGGCCTCCCGGGCCCGGCGGGCGTCGGACCGGAGCACCAGGACGTCCACGTCGTCCATGGGGCGGAGCGCCGGGTTCCCGTAGAGCGGCTCGGCCAGCGCCATGCCCTTGAGGACCACGTGGGGGAGGCCGGCCGCGGTGAAGGCGCCGGCGACGTCCCTGAAGGCCGCGGCCTGCAGGATGTAGCGCCTGGCCGCGGCGTAGTAGTCGGTCTCGACCCTCGCGGCCAGCGCCCTCGCCTCCGCGGAGTCCACGCCACGCACCACCGACGCGACCAGCGGTCCGAGCCGCTCCCGCCGCAGCGCCGCGAGGAGCGGCTCGGGCTCGGCGGCGCCCAGCACGCGGGT
>JBBIOF010000482.1:0-2705 GCA_037443505.1 Candidatus Rokuibacteriota bacterium | reverse complement strand
CCACAGGCCTCCCCGCCCCGTCAACGTCCTGGGGCCGCGCTACCTCACTGGCCGGGTTTCAGGTGTCCACGACTGGCCGGTTTTGGGTGTCCACCGAGGTCTCGATGGCCAGCCGTGGCGGTCCACGGCCAGGCCGATGATCGCCTCCGGCTGATCCGGGCACCGGTCCCGCGAGTCGCGCCGCTGGGGCAGCGCACTTTCCTCCACCCAGGGCGCTTCGCACCAGGCCGTCGGAGGAGTTCGGGGTCGACAGCCGCGAAAGGCGGCGAGCGCCGGGTGACCGTGCGGCGCGCGGGCCGGGCCCGGGCCGAGGCGGACCCGGGACGCGTGGCTTGACGCCGCCGCGGGTTTTGCTACTTGCAGGTAAGGGAGGGTCCGGGGACCGACCTCGGGGGCCCCTCCCTCGCGCCGCGCTCGAGCCCGCCTCGACCGGGCTTGCTGCCGGGCCTGAGACGGGCCGGGTGGCGGCCGCATCACGACAATGGAGGTGAGAGGCGATGTCTGCGCCCGATCGTCGGTCGAGCATGCTGGCGCGGTGGGGGCAGTACGCGGCCCTGCCGCTGCGAGGCGTGCTGGGCGTGCTGTTCCTCGTGCTGGGCTTCACGCGACTGGTGGAGCCTGGCTTCACGGGGACGGTGCAGCTCATGGAATCCGCAGGCCTGACGCCGGGCACCCTCTGGACGTGGGTGGCCGGCCTCGTCGAGCTGCTCGGGGGCGCGGCGCTGGTCCTGGGGGCGCTGACCCGGTGGGCCGCGCTGGTGCTGATGCTCGAGTCGCTGGCGGCGCTGGCGGCCATGTGGACGGGCGCCCCGATCAACGTGGAGGCCCGGGTTGCGATGCTGGCCGGGCTCGCGACGCTCGGTCTGATGGGGCCCCAGTGCTACGCGCTGGACGTGAGCCTGCCGGCGCTCGCGTCGTGGGCCGGAGCCCAGCCGTCCGAGGCGGTTCGCAAGGCGGCCTGAGCGAGCTGGGGAGCTGAGGACGGAAGGAGGTGAAGCGGTCATGGCGCTTGCCCTGTGGCGACCGAGGCGAGGGCTGGCGCGCCGCAGTCCGGTGCGCGACCTCGTCCGGGAGGTTGACGATGTCTTCGACCGGTTCTTCGCTGACTGGGCGTGGCCCTGGGACTCCGGGCGCGCCTCGGGGCCGGCAATCGACATGGTCGATCGTCGCAACGAGGTGATCCTGCGGGTGGACGTTCCCGGGCTCGCGGAGAAGGACCTCCATGTCGACGTGAGCAACGGGGTGCTGACCATCAGCGGAACGCGGCGGGAGGACCGGGAGGAGCGCGAGGACGAGTACTATTGCGCCGAGCGGTGGGTCGGCGCGTTTTCCCGCAGCGTGACGTTGCCGTCGGGGATTGACGCCGACGCCATCAAGGCGACGCTGAAGCACGGGGTCCTCGAGATTCGCCTGCCGAAGACGAGGGAGGCTGCCGGGAAGACGATCGAGATCAAGGCGGCGTGAGCCCCACGACGAGGCCGGCAGGAGCCTCCCCCTGCCGGCCTTGCGCCCCGCCGTCGCGGGCGAGGCCAGGCGGCCACCTGGTATCATTTCTCAATTGCTCACCAGAAGGTGCTGAAGCTGCTGACCGGCGATTATGCCTGAGCATGGCCCACCTCGGGCGCCCTGGGTACCCGAGGGGGAGCGTCACGCGAGGGCTGGCGCGAGTCGCCGGGCGCGACCTGGCAGACCGGGCGGCGCGCCCCTAGAATCTTGACCCGAGCCGCCGGGCCCGCACAGAATGCGGGCCAGCCGTGGCGTGCGCCGACCAGTCCTGGCGCCGGTGGCGCCTGACCGAACGCCCTGCGCAGCCCCAGGGGCTCGCGCTCGCCGCCGCATCGCGCGAGCCGGCCGAAGCGGTCGGCCCTGCCCGGCCTGACCTGCCGCGAGGGCGCCCCGTGCGCCCGGCCGACCTGCCGAAACCGGCCACTCCCGTGACCGTCCCTGTCACAGTTGGCCGATACCGGTACTCGCAAGAAGGCCGACGACGCTCGCGAGAGGGCCATCGGCCCGGTTTACAACGAGCGGCGGCCCCACCAGGGCTACCGGGTCCAGGGGCACACCCGGGCCGAGCTCTTCCGGGGCGCCGTCTCCCCAAGGGGGTAGCACGATGGCGGAGCTGACCCTTCAGGTGTTACGAGGTGCGGTAGCAGGCGCCGCGGCGGCCTTCCGGTGCCGCAGGCGGCTCCAGCCAGCGGGAGGCCCCGGCGACAAGGTGTTCCCGCCCACGTTCGCCGGCGCGGTCTATGCCGTCGAGCAGCGCCGGATCCCGGGCCGGGCCGAGCCGGTGACGTGCGTCCTGCTCGACAGCGTCCAGAGCCAGGCCAACCGGATGGAGCTCGCGCTCCAAGAGGCCGTGGACGCCGGCAAAATCACGCTCCCTCTCGTGGTCGTGGACTTCTCGGACCACGATCCGACGGGGGACCTCGAAGCCGACGAGGCGGCGGGACGGCTGATCGACAAGGTCGGGACGATCACCAGCCTGCAGGTTCCCCACCGGCTCGCCGACGCGATCCTGCGCGACAGCGAGCTCGACGGCCACCCGTTCCGGAGATCCCCCCGGGGCAAGGCCCTCGACACGGTGAGCGCGGCCAACGCGACCGCGCTCTTCGAGCTCTGCCCCACCGCCCTCCTGTTCGGCATGTGGGACTCCCATGGGCCCAAGGGCGGGCTCGGGCCGAAGTTCGAGCGGGCCATCGTGTCGG
>JBBIOF010000481.1:0-2720 GCA_037443505.1 Candidatus Rokuibacteriota bacterium | reverse complement strand
GGCCCGCCAGCGCGTCCACGTCGCGCCGGAGCCGCCCGATCTCCGGGTCCCGCGGCGGAGGGGCGACGCCGGCCGCCGGACGCGACTGCTGGACCAGCAGCACCACGGCCAGGATGCCGGCCACGGCGAAGCAGACGCCGGCCGCGGCGTGCCCCAGGCGCGTCACCAGGAGGCGGGTCGCGGCCCCCCCGCCCGCCTCGGCGGGCGGCGCGAACCCGTAGCGGAGCACCAGCAGACACATGATCGCGGCGCCGAGGGCGCTGGCCAGGACGATGGCGGACGGAGCGAGGTGGGCAACCGCGTGCATACACGCCTCCTCTCGCCCCTGCGGCTCCAGCTTACCAGCGGGGGGAAGCGGCGCGGCGCCTACAGGCCGAGCGCGGCCAGGCGCGCGGGCGTGGGCACGCCGTCGGCGTCCCAGCCGCGCAGGCGGTAGTACTCGTCCAGCATGGTGTCCAGCTCGGCGGGCGGGCAGTGCATGCCGGCCGACGGCCCGTCGGGGATGGGCTCGTGCATCACCCGCCAGGGCAGCACGTCGTGCGCGCGGCGGACGCCCTCGCGGACGTTGAAGAGGCGCTCGAGGTTGACGATGCGCTCGCCCGTCCGCTCCAGCTCCTCGACCGTCACGTCCCAGCCGGTGACGGCCCGCACCATGCGCGCGTAGGGCTCGTCCAGGAAGAGGCCGAAGCCGCGCTCGGAGGTGAAGCGGCACAGCACGAGCGAGTCGCCCACGGCCGTGAAGTGCTGGCTGCGGACGGCGAAGGCGGGCTTGCCGGCCGGGCTCTTGCGGTCGAAGCCCGGGGCGTACTGGGGCGTGGGCCGCGTGTCGTGGTGGCTGCCGCCGCGCGTGGCGGTGGCGTAGCCGATGCTGAGCCCCTTGAGCGCGCGCGCCGAGTGCGCCGGCAGCTCCAGGCGCTTGACCGCGTACACGTAGCGCGTGGCCTCCGGGTGGAGCGACTCGGCCAGGCGCCATGCCCCCTCGGCCAGCCGGTCGCCGAAGCCCTCCCGGCGCGCGGTCATCTCCACCAGCCTCAGCATGCCCCGCCACTCGCCCCAGCCGAACGGTACGCCCACGTCCTCGGGGCGGAGCCACCCGCGCTCCAGCGCCTCGCACGCGAAGGCGAGGGTGACACCCATGGAGATGGTGTCGAGGCCCAGCAGGTCGCAGAGATCGTTGGCCAGGACGAGCGACTCGGGGTCCGCGTTCCCCAGCATGGAGCCGAAGGCGAAGACGGTCTCGTACTCGGGCATCTTGGCCCGCGTGCCCGCGAACTCGCCCTCCCGGATCGCGTACTGCTTGCCGCAGGCGACCGGGCACTTGAGGCACGTGGTGTCCCGGTCGTGGTAGCGATCCTTCATGGCCTCGCCGCCGATGGCGTGGGCCCCCGCGAAGACCTCCGACCGGAGGTTGAAGCTCCCCAGGGCCCCCAGCGCGTTGATGGGGCCCACGAGGAAGGGCGTGCCGTAGGTGCTCAGGGCCCGGGTCCCCGTCCTGAGGGGCTCGCGGGTGTCGTCGAGCAGGGCCCGGAGCGCGGCGGCGTCGGCCACCTCGGTCTTCCGGGAGCCCTTCACGACGACAGCCTTCAGGTTCTTCGAGCCGAGGACGGCGCCGATGCCGCCGCGGCCGGACACGCCCTCGCGGTTCTTCCAGTAGTGGGCCATGGAGGCGAAGCGGACGCGCCGCTCGCCCGCCGGGCCGATGGCGATGGCGTCGGCCTCGGCGCCCTCGGCGGCGGCCAGCGCCTGCACGGTGTCGCGCGTGGTGCGCCCCCAGAGGCGGTCGGCCGCCCGGACCTCGGCGCCAGCCTCGGTCACGACCAGGTACGACGGCGCGGGTGCGCGCCCCGTGACCACCACGGCGTCGAAGCCCGTGCGCTTGAGCGTCGCGGGGAAGCGCCCGCCGAAGGTGGAGTCGAAGAAGAGCCCGGTCAGCGGCGACTTCGACGCCACGCAGGCGCGGCTGTTGCCGGGCACGGTGGTGTCGGTCACGGGGCCGACGCCGAAGACGACGGCGTTGGCGGGGTCGAAGGCATCGATGCCGGCCGGGACGATGTCGTGCAGGAGCCGCGCGGCCAGGCCGTTGCCGCCGAGGAAGCGGCGGGCGGTCCCCTCGTCCAGCGGCTCCACGCGCGAGGTCCCCCGCGCGAGATCGACGTGGAGGATGCGGCCGCCGTAACCCCGCATGGACGCGCTCACCGTGCCACCGTCAGCGCCTGATCTCGGCCAGCCCGCGGCGGGCGGCGGTCACCAGGTCGGCCGGCACGCCCGACTGGGCGAGGAGCTTCTTGTAGACGGTCTCGGCGGCGTCCGGCTGCTTGAGGGCAGCGAAGCTCCGGCCGGCGCCCAGCAGGCCGCGGCGCCCGGCCGGGGACTCCGGGCTCATGTAGGCGGCAGTCATGTAGTACTCGGCCGCCTCGAGGTGCGCCCCCTCGGCCTGGTACGCGTCGCCGATGGCCGCGGCTGCCTCGGCCGCGACGGCGTTGTCCTTGCTCTCGAGCAGGGTCTGCAGCACCCGGCGCGCGTCCGCCCAGCGCCGCTCCGCCGCCAGCGCGCGAGCCTGGCTCATCCGGGCCCGGACGGTCCACTGCTCGTCCCTGTCCTGGCTGGTGGAGTTTCCTCGCTCGGTGATCAGGACGAAGCTCTTGCTCAGGTCCACGCTGCTGATGGACTGGTTCACCGTGCCCGTCGAGCTGCCGAACGAGGCCGTCCCCCGCTGCACG
>JBBIOF010000480.1:0-2722 GCA_037443505.1 Candidatus Rokuibacteriota bacterium | reverse complement strand
CGCGGATCCGCGACGCCTCCGGGCTGGCGCAGGCGCCCAGGGCGGCCGCCGCCGCCGCGACGATCAGCCGGCGGACCACGTCAGCCCACCCCCAGGCCTTCGGACGAGAACACCACGACCACCCGCAGGAGGAACCCGCCCAGGAGCACCAGCGCCGCGCCCAGCGGCGTGCCGAGGCTCGCCGTGGAGCACTCCCGCCAGTGGAGGGCCAGGGGGACGACGATCCCTGCCAGCACCACCCCCACCGCCAGGAGGACGCCCCACGCGCTGAGCCAGGCGCGCGCCAGCGAGCCCAGCGAGACCACCAGCGCGGCCAGGACGGCCAGCTCGAGCACGAGGAGCATGGCATCGAGCCGCGCCAGCGCCCGGAAGCCGGCCCAGCTCGACCAGCGGCGCCAGCCGAGGAGGAGCAGGAGGGCGGCGGAGGTGGACGCGGCCGAGACGACGAAGGTCAGGCCCAGGAGCGGCGTGTCCGACCAGATGGGCCGGTTGGTGACCGCCAGGAGCACGCCGGTGTAGCCGGCCACGAAGAATCCCCCCAGGCCCCCCACCAGCGTGAACGCGGTCCCGACCGGCCCCGGCGGGCGGAACAGGCGCGCCCAGCCCCATGGGCGAGTACGCGTTCAGCATGGGCTGCCAGGTCTTGCCCTCGTGGATGGTCACGTTCGGGTCGCCGACCAGCGAGGTCAGCTCGTTCACCACGTCGCCGGTGGACAGGCCCTCGTAGCCCCAGTGCCAGGGCATGCCCACCTGGTGGACCGTCCTGCCGTCGATGCGGAAGACGTGCATCCGCCGGGTGACCAGCGCCCGGGCCCGCACCTGCCCGCGCGGGCTGGTGATGCGGACCCAGTCCAGGTTGCGGATCCCCTTCTCCCCGGCCAGCTCCGGGGACAGCTCCACGAACAGCTCTGGCTGCAGCTCCGTGAGCCAGGGGTTCCAGCGGCTCATGGCGCCGGCCAGGTAGTGCTCGGTGAGGCGGTAGGTGGTGATGACGTGGGGGAAGCGAGGGTCGGCGACCTGCGCCAGGTCGTTGCCGTCCTTCTTCCAGTACTTGAGGACGGGGCTCGCCTGCTGGCCGTAGAGCGGGTTCCGGACCGGCGACTCGGCGGGCTCGTAGTGGGCCGGCAGCGGGCCGTCCACCAGGCCGTTGGGCACGAAGAGCCAGCCCTTGCCGTCGGGCTTCATGATGAAGGGGTCCGTGCCGGACAGCGCGTCCAGGCCGATGGCGCCCGGCCGCGCCTTCGCCGACGGCGGCTTGTCGGTCTGGAAGTCGGGGACGTCGTACCCCACCCACTTCCGCTGCCCGGCGTCCCACCAGACCCACTTCTTCCGCTCGCTCCACGGCCGCCCCTCCAGGTCGGCCGAGGCGCGGTTGTACATGATCCGGCGGTTGGCCGGCCAGGCGTACCCCCAGTCGAGGTGCGCGCCGGGCCGGCCGGGCGGGTCGGCCCGCTTGCTCTCCGCCCGGTTGTTGTCGGGGGCCGGGAAGACGCCGCAGTAGATCCACGAGGCGCAGGTGGTGGAACCGTCGTCCTTCAGCTCGGCGAAGCTCGCCAGGTGGCGCGAGGGATCGCCGGTGAGGTGACCGTTGATCTCCCTGAGGATCTTCCGGGCGTCCGGCTCGCCCCGGGCGCGCTCCCCGGGGTCGTCGTGGTCGTACTCCCACACCAGGTGCAGGAAGCCCTGGTCGCGCGGCGCGGTGCTGCCGGCGTAGAGCTTCTTGAGCCGGAGGGCGAGCTGGTGGGTGAACCACGGATCGGAGCGGCAGTCGCCGGGCGGGTCCGCCGCCTTGAAGTGCCACTGGAGCATCCGCTGGGTGTTGGTGAAGCTGCCCTCGTACTCCGCCACCTGCGCCGACGGGAAGAAGAACACCTCGGTCCGGATGTCCTCGGGCCGCACCTCCCCGGCCTTCACCTCCGGCGCGTTCGCCCAGAAGGTCGCCGTCTCGTGGAGCCAGTTGTCCTTGACGACCAGCCACTCGAGCTTCCGCATGGCGGCCCGCTGGAGCTTCGCGTTGAGGGAGGTGGCCGGGTTCTGGCCGATGCAGAGCATGCCCTTCACGCGGCCGTCCAGCATGGCCACGAACATGGGCAGGTGGGAGTGGTCCCCGAGGATCCTGGGGTGCCACGCGTACCCGAAGTCGTTCTCCCGGGTGGCGGCCGCGCCGTACATGGACTTGAGGTACGACACCATGAACTTCGGCATGTTCGCCCAGTAGCCGGTGGGCAGGGTCTCCGTGGCCAGGTAGTCTCCGAGGGTGTCGTGCGTCTTGAGGCCCGAGGGGTGGGGCATGTAGCCGTGGATCGAGTGGTAGAGGGTGGGGATGTCGGTGGAGCCCTGGATGGAGGCGTGGCCGCGGAGGGCCATGATCCCGCCGCCGGGCCGCCCCATGTTGCCCAGCAGGAGCTGGAGCAGCGCGCAGGTGCCGATCATCTGGGGCCCGTACGTGTGCTGCGTCCAGGCCACCGCGTAGGCGAAGGCGGTGGTCCGGTCCGGACCGGAGCAGTCCAGGATGGTCTGCGCCACGCGGAGGAAGGTCTCCCTCGGGCAGCCGGTCACCCTCTCCACCATCTCCGGCGTGTAGCGGGCGAAGTGGCGCCGCACGATCTGGAAGACGCAGCGCGGGTGCTGGAGCGTCTCGTCCCGCGCGGGCGGGCCCGTGACCAGCGAGCGGACCAGCGGCTCGAAGGGCGGCCCTGGCGGGACGCCGGCCGCCGCCGGC
>JBBIOF010000479.1:0-2723 GCA_037443505.1 Candidatus Rokuibacteriota bacterium | reverse complement strand
ACCGGGACGGCGTGCGGCGGCCCGGAGTCTGACGACCTCGGCGCCGTGCGCTGGGACCTCGGCGGCGGGTGACGTCCGGGAGGCGTGCGCGCCGGCCGGTCAGGGGTGGCGTCGGGGATCCAGCGCGTCGGTGAGCGCCTCCGCCGGTCGCCGCGCTGCTCCTCACCGACGCGTCGGCGACTCTCCGGGAGGCGGGGTCCGCGGCGTGCCGGGAGCGCCGGGCGACGCCGGCGGTGACGTCGCCGGCTCCTTCAGCATCAGCCCGGTGAGGATCTTCTTGCCGTTCTCTTCTCGATAGCTGGCCACGACGATCGCGCCCTCCGCGAGGACGCCGGGCCTGATCGCGGCTCCGGGAGGCGTCGAGAGCGTGGTGCCGTCCGTCAGCGTGAGCTCCGTGCCGGAGGGATGAACGCTCCTGACCTCACCCTCGATCGTCTTCTCCTCACCCGGCGTCGGCGACTCCGCCCCGGGCGCCGGTGCCCTCTGCGTCGGGGGCGGCGCAGAGGGCACCTGAGCCAGGGCCTCGGTGACGGACATCAGCGAAACGGTCACTGCGATCGCGGCGGTCACGCTGTCGAGCACCCTCATGATTTCAACCCCCGTCGGCGTACTGGGGCGGGGTCCAGGTGGTCCGCCTGCCAGCGCCGCTCGGTCACTTGAAGCGTCGAGACCGGTCCGGCCCCGATGCGTTCACCTGGCGATGTGGGAAAGGGTCCCGCCGACCGCCCCGACGCCGGCGCCGATGAGAGCGCCCTTCGTCGCCCCGCGGCCCCGATCCTTGTCATCGACGCCGGCCCCGATCGCGGCCCCGGCTCCCGCGCCGATCGCGGCCCCGGCGACCGTCGCGCAGCCGCTGGCCGCCAGCGCGAGGAGGAGAACTCCGGCGACGGACGGTGTGAGGCGCTTCGTTCGCATGGTGGCCCTCCTCTCGACCGGGTCAGAGCTGCAAGCCTCGTACCGGCGTCGGCCCGCCTGGCAAGGATGCGTCTCTGCCCGCGGATTCCTGGGCGCGCGCCGGCCCGTGTAAGACCTGCAACGTCCGGGTGACGTCACCTCGCTGGACGCATCCTCGCGCGATACCGGGGTTCCCGGGGTCGCGGGCCCGTCACTTCGGCGGCAGCGGGAACTGCACGTAGGGCGTCCCCGGGACCTGCTGAGGCGGCACGTACGCGGGAGCCGGCCCGCCGCGCGCCCCCAGGGACCGGACGAAGTGGTAGATCGCACGCAGGTCCTCGTCCGTCATGTCGCGCAGGGCGAACCACGGCATGGGTGGACGGGAGCGGATGGCGCGGGCGGCAGCCAGCCATTGCGACTCGGACAGCGCGCCCAAGAGAGCCGCAGGTTGATGGCGTACGTGGTGCCCCACGGGCCGCGCCAGCCGAGGGAGTCCCCGGTCAGCCACTCGGCCTCCGCCACGGCACCGCCGCTCTCCGCGTACCGGGGTGTGTGGCAGTCGTTGCACCCGGCGATCTTGACGAGGTAACGTCCTCGCTCGAGCAGTGTGGCGGGCGGGCTGCTGGACGTCGGTGGGGTCTCGGCGTGGGCGACGGCGGCGGCCATGACCAGGACGACGGGAACGAGCACGCGTCCGATCCCGAGCACGGGGACCCTCCTTTCTCTCACCGACCGCCTCTCCCGGAGCGGCACCACGGACCCTCGCTCGCGGACGACTCGGCGAGCCGGTGGACCTCTCTGCTGGCCCGGACGATACGGGCGGCGCCGGCCGCTGTCCATCCCCCAAATGTGGGAGGCGGCGCGACCGGCAGCCTGCAAGAACTGCGCAGCCGCACTGACCGGCCGCGGAGCCAGCGCGGCCCCGGCCGGATGCTCCGGTGAAGGCGGACGTCAGGGCCCGAGCGCACCGGGACTCCGGCGCGGGCGCGGGCGAGGAGCAGGTCCGGCCGCTGGCTCGCCCTGCGCGGCTCCGTCATCGACGGGCGGCCCTCCGGCCGCATCACGGTGATCCTCGAGGCGCCGCAGCCGGCGCGTGATCTCCTGCTCCCGCTCTCCACGAAGGAGATCGCCGTCGCGCTCGGGATCTCGCCGTACACCGTGCAGGAGCGCTTCACCGCGATCTTCGACACGGTGGGCATGCGGAGCCGGCGAGAGCTGGTCGGGCGGACCTTCCGCCACTGCCAGGGCGGGACCACGCCCGGCGCCACGCCGCGGAGAGCAGCGCCCGCGGTGGGGACCCGGCGGGGCCTCGCCGCGGGCTGAGGGGGATCGCTCAGGGCGTGGTCTGCGGCGCCGGCGGGATCACGGGGACGGAGCTCAGCGGGACACCGGTCCGCGGGTCCAGCGCCAGGCCGGTGCGGGGGTCGATCATCACGCCCGTGCGCGGGTCGAACAGGAACCCGGTCCGCGCGTCGATCGGGAGACCCGTGCGCCGGTCGATCGTCACGCCCGTGCGCGGGTCGAACAGCTGGCCCGTACGGGGGTCGATCCTGGCGCCGGTCCCGGGACCTGTCGTCACGCCGGTCCGCGGATCGATCACCGCGCCCGTCTGCGGGTCGAAGATCTGCCCGGTGCGCGGGTCGATCCTCAGGCGCGGGTCAAGCGTCTGACCCGTCCGCGGGTCGATCGACGGCGCCGGCGCGCCCGACCGCGGATCCGGGCCTGGCAGCGTCGTCATCGGGTCGGGCCCGGGGATCTCGCCCCGGGGCGTGACCGCGCTGCCCGGGAGCGGCGACGTCGCGGTCCCCGGTGCGCCCGGGCTCGCGGCG
>JBBIOF010000478.1:0-2724 GCA_037443505.1 Candidatus Rokuibacteriota bacterium | reverse complement strand
GAGCGGCGGACGTCGACGGAGGCGCCCGGGGCGCGCCGCGCCGCCTGAGGACCTAGCCCTCGTCCTCGAGGACGAACAGCTCGCCCTGGCGCCAGACGCCGGCGAAGGTCCGCCGGTGCAGGGGACAGGGGCCGTGGCGGTCCAGGGCCGCCAGGTGCTCGGGCGTCGCGTACCCCTTGTGGCGGGCGAAGCCGTACTCGGGGAAGCGGCGGTCGGCCTCCACCATGATGCGGTCGCGCGTGACCTTGGCCACGATGGACGCGGCGGCGACGCTGGCACACCGGGCGTCGCCGCCCACCAGGTTGCGCTGGGGACAGGGCAGGTCGGGCAGCCGCACGAAATCGGTGATGACCAGCTCGGGCTGGACCGCGAGCCCGGCCAGCGCCTGCCGCATCGCCAGCCGGGTGGCCTCGAGGATGTTCACGCGGTCGATGGTCTCGTGGTCCACGATGCCCACGCCCACGGCCAGGGCCCGCTCCTGGATGATCTGGAAGAGCTCCTCCCGCCGCTCGGCGACGAGGAGCTTCGAGTCGGCCAGCCCGCGGACGCGCCGGTCGGGTGCGAGGACGACGGCCGCCGCCACCACCGGGCCCGCGAGCGGCCCGCGCCCCGCCTCGTCCACGCCGGCCACGCGGGTCACGCCGGCCCGCCAGGCCCGGGCTTCGTAGCGGTACGGCGCCGAAAGCGGCGTCACGCCGGCGCGGTGACGCGGTTATTGCTCGGCCGTGGTGGTGGGAACCTGCGGGACCCGCTTCTCCCGGAGCCGGGCCGCCTTGCCGGCGAGCTTGCGGAGGTAGTAGAGCTTGGAGCGCCGTACGCGCCCTCGCCGGACCAGCTCGATGCGCTCGATGCGCGGCGAGTGGAGGGGGAAGGTGCGCTCGACGCCGACGCCGTAGGAGATTCGCCGCACCGTGAAGGAGGCCCGCCCGCCCTCGCCGCGCCGGCGGATGACGACACCCTCGAACACCTGGGTGCGCTCCTTCTCGCCCTCCACGACCTTCACGTGCACGCGGACGGTGTCACCGGGCTCGAACCCGTCGCGGTCCTTCCTGAGGTGCGCTGCCTCGACCAGCCGAATCGCATCCATCGCCTCGTTCCTCTCTACTCCGGCTTTTCGCCGCGTTTGAACCCGTCCACAAGCCTCCGCTCCTCGTCCGTCAGCCGGGCCCGCGCGAGGAGGTCGGGCCGCGTCCGCCACGTCCGGTACAGCGCCTGCACCCGGCGCCACCTGGCGATCCGGGCGTGGTCCCCGGACAGCAGGACCTCCGGCACCCGCGCCCCCCGGAACTCCACCGGCCGGGTGTACTGCGGCGGCTCCAGCAGGCCGTCCGCGAAGGACTCCCGCTCTGCCGCCCCCTCCCCGCCCAGGACTCCGGGCAGGAGCCGCGTGACGGCGTCCGCCACCACCAGCGCGGGCAACTCGCCGCCCGTGAGCACGTAGTCCCCGACGGAGAGGGCGTCGTCGGCCAGCAGGTCGGCCACGCGCTCGTCCACACCCTCGTACCGTCCGGCCAGGAGGATGAGGTGCTTCATCCCCGCCAGCTCCCACGCCACGGCCTGCGTGAACAGGCGGCCCCGCGGGTCCATCAGGACCACGCGCGCGGCCGGCGTGCGGAGCGCCTCGACGGCGGCGAAGAGCGGCTCGGGCTTCAGGATCATGCCGCCGCCTCCGCCGAACGGGTAATCGTCGGTGACCCGGTGCTTGCCCTCCGCGTAGTCTCGGAGATTCACCACCCGGATGTCAACGAGCCCACGGGCCCGGGCCCGCCCCACGACGGAGGCGGCCAGCACCGGCTCGACCATGCCCGGAAACAGGGTGACGATGTCGATCCGCACGGGCCCCTCAGAGCTCCAGCAGTCCCTCGGGGGGCCGGATGACCACCCGGCGGCCCGCCAGGTCCACGTCCACCACGATCTCCGCCACGGCCGGGATCAGGTGCTCGCGCCCGGGCCCTGCGACGACCCACAGGTCGTGGGCCGGCGAGCGCTCGATTCCGGTCACCCGGCCCACCTCCCGGCCGTCCTCGGTCACCACCCGCGCCCCGACCAGCTGCCACGGGTAGAAGTGGCCGGGCGGCGCCGGCAGCGCCTCCGACTCGGGCACCGCCACCAGGCGGCCCGTCAGGGCCGCCGCCGCGTCCACCGAGTCGCAGCCGGCGAGGCCCAGGATCACGGCGTCCCCCTGCCGGCGTGCCGTGGTGATGCGGCGCGTCTCCCGTTCGTCCCGCGCCGCATCCCACAGCACGCACTCGGTGAGGCGCTCGAACCGCTCCGGCCGGTCCGTGAGCGGCGTCACCCGCACCTCGCCGCGCAGCCCGTGGGGCCGCGCGACCTCGCCGATCGCCACGAGGCGGCCGCCCGTCGGGCCGTCCCCGGCGGGCGGGCCCGTCACGTCCTCCCTGTCTACTCGATGATCTCCAGGACGGCTCGCTTCTTCAGCTTGGTGGCGTTGGCGTTGAGGATCGTCCGCATTGCCCGCGCCGTCCGTCCCTGCTTGCCGATGACCTTGCCCAGGTCGCTCTGGGCCACCCGGAGCTCGATCACCGTGACGTTCTCGCCCTCGACCTCGTTTACCCTCACGCTGTCGACATCGTCCACCAGCGCCTTCGCGATGTACTCCACCAGCTCCCGCATTACCGCCAACTCCCCGGGCTCGACCGCCCGGTCCAGCTAATGACTCTCGTGAATTAAGTTGACGACGGTCATGTCAGAACGCCAACCCCG
>JBBIOF010000477.1:0-2731 GCA_037443505.1 Candidatus Rokuibacteriota bacterium | reverse complement strand
CGAGCGGCGGCGGCTGGTCGCCGAGCACGCCCGGGCCCGGGAGCGGGCCGCCAGGGCGCGGCTGGCACTCCTGATCCAGCGGGAGGCCGTGGGTCTCCGCCGGCACGCCGTGGTCGACGAGCGGTTCCCCGAGCCGCCGCCGCTGCCCGTCGAGGCGGTGCCTCCGGACGGCTGACGTCGTGGCGCCGGGACCGGCCACGGGCCTGTCCGGAGCGGAATCGTCCCTCCGAACCCGAGGAGCGTGAGGCCATGAGCGATCCCGACGAGCAGATGATGCGCAGGATCGAGGCGGGCGCGCGCCTGGAGTCTCCCGAGGAGATGACGCCCGAGTACCGCGAGTGCCTGGTGCACCTCATGACGATGCAGGCGGACTCGGAGCTGGCCGGCGGCTACGGCTACGTGCCGTGGATCACCCGGGCGCCGACGGTGGAGGAGAAGCACGTGGTGGCCCAGATCGTCAAGGACGAGCTGCGCCACGCCGCCGTGATGTATGGCCTGCTGGCCGACCTGGGCTTCGACGTGGACGCCCACGTCCGGGCCCACGACGAGGTCTTCACCATGCGGGTGGGCGCCGACGCCGACCTGGGGACCGAGCGAATCACCAGCGACAAGCGGGTGAACATCTTCTACTACCCCATCGAGACGTGGGCCGACTTCGTCTTCTTCAACTTCTGCATGGACCGGGGCGCCGGCCACCAGCTCGAGGACGTCCGGCACTGCTCGTACGGGCCGTGGGTCCGCGCCATCGAGGGGATCTTCAAGGAGGAGAAGTTCCACATCCGCCACGGCGAGTACTGGGTGAAGAAGCTCGCCGAGGACCCCGCCACGCACGACGAGGCGCAGGCGACGTTCGCCCGCTGGTACGTGCGGACGATGAACATCTTCGGGCGTCCGAATTCGCCGAAGAATCAACTCTATAGACGTTACCGGCTCAAGCTGCGTGACAACGACGAGGTCCGGCAGGCGTTCGCCGCGGAGGTCAAGGAGCTCTGCGGCCGCTTCGGCCTGGTGGTACCGGAGTGGACGCCGAAGTGGGGGGACCTGCCCGAGGAGGCTCACATCCCCGGGTGAGGACCCGGGGGCGCGGGCGGTGGCGGCTCAGCGGGCCGCGCCGGCGGCCTGGGCGGCGCCGCAGATCCCGGGGCCCCACAGCTCCTCCAGCGGCGGGACCCGGTCCTTCCCGAAGCGCGCCTCCAGCTTCCGGTAGAGGACCTGCATGGACTCGAACTGGAGCTGGAGCTGGGCGGGCGCTGCCAGGCTCAGCTTGCTTCCCCCGCCCAGGTGATACACGAACACGTCCGGGGCCACGACGAGCCGGTGGCCCGCCAGGCGGAGGCGCAGGCAGTACTCGAGGTCCTCCTGGTTGAGGAAGAAGTCCTCGTCGAGCAGCCCCACCGCGTCGATGACTGCCCGCGGCAGGAGCGTGCAGAAGAACATGAGCGACTTCGTCTCCACGCCGCGCCCCGCCCAGCGCTCGCGCAGCAGGGCGGCCGTGGCGTCGTCCGCCTGGCCGTCCCACCCGGGCAGGTAGCGCTGGATCTCCTGGTCGGCCATGGCGGCGTTCGAGACGGGCCCCACGGCCCCCACGCCGGGCCCGGCGTGGGCGCGGAGACCGGCCAGCCAGCCGGGCGTCAGGCGGGTGTCGGGGTTGAGCAGGACCACCCAGCGGCCCGACGAGGCGCGGATGCCCTGGTTGACGGCGCGGGCGAAGCCCACGTTCTCCTCGTTGAGGATCACGGTGACCCCGGGGACCCGCTCCCGCAGCATGCACAGGACGTCCCGCGTGCGGTCCGTGGAGGCGTTGTCCACCACGACCAGCTCGATGGGCTCGCCGGTGTTGCCGAAGTCGTAGAGCGTCCGCAGGCAGTCCGGGAGGTCGAGCCCGGAGTTGTACGTCACCATGACGATGCTGGTGAAGACCTTCCCGGGCTGCGTGACGAACTGCACCCCGCCCCCCGCCGCGACGAGCTCCAGGCCGTCGTCGGCGTGGTGGCGGGCGCCGTCGGCGTGCAGCGTGTGGCCCCAGCGCTCGATGAGCCGGCGCGTGCTGATCCGGCCGTCCTCGGCGTGCGCGGGGTCCGCCGGCGCGGGCTCGTTCGCGTCGTGGTCCAGGACCGCACCCGGCACGTACACCACCCGGGCGCCAGCCTTGCCCAGCCGGAGGCAGAGGTCCACGTCCTCGTAGCCGCCCGGGTAGCCCTCGTCGAGGCCTCCGACCGCGAGGAACTGCTCCCGGCGCAGGGCCAGGCAGGCGCCGCTCACGGCCCGGAAGTCGCGGACGCGATCCACGGCCGGGTGGTCGGCGTTCCAGCCCTCGTAGACGTGGTACGGAGTCCGCGTGGGGCCGAAGGCGAGACCCGCGTGCTGGATCCGCCGGGTGCCGGGCACCAGGAGCTTGGCCCCCGCCGCGCCCACGCCGGGATCCGATTCCACGGCGTGCAGCAGGGCCTCCAGCCAGCCGCGGTGGGGGACGACGTCGTCGTGGAGGAGGACCAGGACGCGCCCGCGGGCGAGGCGGGCGCCCAGGTTGAGCGCCCGGGCACGCCCCACGTGCTCGGGCGCGATCACCGCCCGCAGGCGGCCCGCCGCCTCCTCGTGCCGGAGCAGGTCCGCCGTGCCGTCGGTAGAGCCGTCGTCCACCACGATGACCTCGGCGAGCCCGGCGGGCGTGTGCTCGGCCAGCGCCGCCAGGCAGCGCTCGAGCCGCGCGCAGTTGTCGTAGGTGCGCACG
>JBBIOF010000476.1:0-2733 GCA_037443505.1 Candidatus Rokuibacteriota bacterium | reverse complement strand
CCCCGGCGCTCTGGCTGCTCGCCTTCGCCGTCCCCGCCGCGCTCATCATCGACCCGGCGGCGACGACGCTGCGCGGCTACCTGACGCCCGTCGTCATTCCGCTCCTGCTGCTCGGCGCCACGGGCCTGGCGGAGGTGGGGGCCTGGCTCGCCCGGCGCCCGTGGTGCAGGTGGTCGGCCCGGCTGCCGCTGGCCACCGTGGGGCTCGCGGCCGCCTGGACGCTTGCCACCATTCCCGGCCGCGTGTACGACGCGGACTTCCTCGGCTTCCCCCGCGAGCCCATCGGGCTCTGGGGCGGGGAGATCTACCCGAACGACGGCGCCAAGACCGCGGGCTGGTTCATCCGTCGCGAGACCCCGGACGACGCTCTCGTGCTGTCCGATGTCCGTCCCCTGGTGGGCAAGTACTACTTCCACCGCCGCACGCTCCACCCCGGCGCGGGCACCGGCGCCGCCGACGTCCTGGCGCTCACGGCGGCTGGCCGGGAGAAGGCCGACCTGACGGGCTGGAGTCCGGCGGCCACCGTCACGCACGGGGGACGCGAGGTGTTCTTCGTCTACACGCGTGAGCCGCGGCCGCCCGTCCGGCTCTCGACGGAGGAGCACGACCGCCGGTTCGACCGCGAGTTCGGGCGGGTGGACCGGCTCCGCTACCCGGTCGTGTGGGGCGATTGACGGCCGCCCGCCGCCGCCTCCGGAGGCTCCTGACCGGGGGCGTCCTGTCGCTCGCCGGCTGCCTCGCCGCCCTCGCCGTCGTCGAAGCCGCCGTCCGCCTGGTGGCTCCGCAGACGCTCGAGCGCGCCGAGGGGCTCTTCGTGCCCGACCCCATTCTCGGCTTCCGCCTGAGGCCCGGCTTCCAGGGGGCCGAGGTGTCCCACGAGTTCGACGTGCCGGTGAGGATCAACTCGCGCGGCCTCCGCGACCGGGAGATCGCCCCGGGCAAGCCGCCCGGCACCACCCGGATCCTGGTCCTCGGCGACTCGTTCACCTACGGCAGCGGGGTGGCGGCGGAGGACACGTATCCCAAGCGGCTCGAGAGGCTCCTGGCCGTGCGCGGGCCGGGCGCGGTCGAGGTCATCAACGCCGGGGTGAGCGGCTGGGGAACGGTGCACGAGGCGGCCTTCCTCCGCCGGGAGGGATGGGCCTACGAGCCCGACGTCCTGGTGCTCCAGGTCTTCCCCAACAACGACCTGGACGAGAACCTCCACCCGTGGAGCCGGGAGGTGCGCGGCGGCTTCCTGCGCTTCCGCACCGACCGGCCCGCGGGCCCGGCGTGGCTGGAGCGGGCGAAGGAGGTCGTCCGGCGCCGGAGCCACGCCTACCGGTTCCTGGGTGACCGCTACCACCTGCTGCGCATCCGGCTCGGCCTGGAGCCGTTCTACGCGGCCTCGCTGGGCGTCTACCGGCGGCAGCCGTCCGCCGAGACCCTCCGCGGCTGGGAGGTGACGGGACAGCACGTCGCGGCGATCGCGGCCATGGCGCGCGCCCGGGGGGTGCCGGTGCTGGTGGTCCACGCGCCCAGGAGCGCGGCTCTGGACGCGCGGCTCCGGGCGGAGTTCGCGCGCTTCCACCGGGTGAGCCCGGCCGACCTCGACTGGGACCTTCCGGGGCGGCGGCTGGGCGAGGTCGCCCGCCAGGAAGGGCTGCCCTACCTGGACCTGGGCCCGCGCTTCGCCGCCACGGGACGCCCGCTCGACTTCTACTACCCGCACAACGGGCACTGGAACGCCCGCGGGCACGAGCAGGTGGCCCGGTGGATCCTCGAGCGGCTGGACGCCGGGGGGTTGCTCCCCGGGCCGGGTCAGCCCGCCAGCGCGGCCCGGTAGAGGTCCAGCGTGGTGGCGCAGACGCGGAGGGGGTCGTGACGGTCGAGCGGGTAGGCGACCGGCCGTCCCTCGCTCCACGTGCGCACCACGGCGGCGGCGATGGCCTCCGGCGTCAGCGCGGGCAGCACCGCCTCCGGGCACCAGCGGTCGAACTCGGGCACGCCGGGCGGCAGGATCACCCGGCGGCGGAGCGCGATGGCCTCCAGGCACGAGCGCGGCAGTCCCTCCGTCCGGGAGGGAAGGACGAACACCTCCGCTCCCTGGACGAGCGCGGGGATCTCCTCGTGCGGCACCGGACCCAGCCAGTGCAGGCGCCGATCGCGGGCGACCGCCGCCCGGAAGCCGCCGGGGAACAGGGCGTCGCCGGCCGGCGTGAGCTCGCCGGCCAGCACCAGGTGCAGGTCCGGCAGGCGCTCCCACACCGCTCCCATCGCGGCGAGCAGCTCCGCGACACCCTTGTAGGGGATGATGGCGCCCACGAAGAGGAGGCAGGGCGCCTCCGCCGGGATCGCATAGCGCGCCCGGACCGCGGCGACCAGCCCGGGCGGGGGCGGCGCGGGCGGGGCGAACGGGATCGGGACGTGCACGAGCTTCTCGGCGGGGAAGCCGCGCGAGCGCAGGAAGGCGACGATGTTCTCGGAGGCGCAGATCAGCCTGCTACAGTGCGCGTAGCGGCCGACGTCGGCACCCTCGTCCCGCGCCGCCAGGTCCCGCATGTCACCGACGAGGCGGGCGCGGAAGAGCGGCGCCAGCCGGTGCAGCCCGCGGTACGAGACCAGGGTGTGGTAGTGCACGACGTCGCTCCGGAGCAGGCGGGAGGCGGCCAGCACGGCGGGCGCCGTGAGCCGCGAGTGGGGCAGCAGCCGGAGCACGGCGATGCCGTCCCGCCGCTCGGCGCGCGGCGCGCC
>JBBIOF010000475.1:235-2742 GCA_037443505.1 Candidatus Rokuibacteriota bacterium | reverse complement strand
GTTGGCCAGGCGGTTGGACAGGCGCGCCAGGTCGAAGTACGTGAGGGTGCGCGCCTCGCCGCGCGCGCCGGCCCACACCAGCGCCACCCGGCCGCGGTCGCGCGCCCACCGGTCGCACGCCTCGTGGGCGAGGTTGAGCCGCCGTCCTGCGTCCCCGTCCAGCCGCCGGAGGACGTCCTCCCAGCGGAACGCGGCCCGCGCCTCCGCGAAGGTCACGGCCGGGCCTCGCTCAGGGGCGGCAGCCCGGCGCGCCGCCGCGCCACCGCCACGTGGTCGCGGACGCCGGCCTCGATGGGCGTGAACTTCCGCCGCACCCCGATCTCCTCCACGAGCGCCCGGTCCGTCACGCTGGCCGCCAGGCCGGCCACGTCCCGCTCGCCCGCGGACCGGACCTCGATCCGGGCGCCCGGCACCACGCGCCGCACCACGTCGGCCAGCTCGCGGACGGTCACGGTGTCGCCGCCCGTGTTGAAGAACCGCCGCCGCTCGAGGCGCGCGGGGTCCGCGTCCAGCAGCGCCAGGAACTGCTCGGCCACGTCGTCCACGTAGACCAGGCTCACCCGGGCGTCGCCGAAGCCCACGGTGACCGGCTCGCCCACGGCCGCCCGGTCGATCATCTCTCCGGCGAAGACGCTGGCGCCCCGCTGGCGGCCCCAGCCGTACACGATGCTCGGGCGGAGCCCGGCCACCACCAGGCCGTACCGGGCGGCGTAGTGGGCGCCCAGGTGCTCCAGGTAGACCTTGCCGCCCCCGTAGATGGGCAGGCCCGGCGCCACGTGGAGCGGCACGTCCTCGCCCAGGGGCAGGTCGGCGGCGCGGTAGCGCTCGTCGGGCCCGTAGACCGCGATGGAGCTGGCCAGCAGCACCCGCGCCACGCCGCCCAGCCGCGCGGCCTCCAGCACGTTCGTCGTGCCCAGGATGTTGACCCGCGTGGCCAGCTCGGGGCTGGCGTTGCTCTCCGCCCCCAGCACGTACGCCAGGTGGACCACGGCCGAGACGCCGTGCGCGCGGACCGCGTCCATCAGGTCCACCAGCGACGTCACGTCGCCACGCACCACGCGGAGCCGCCCGCCGTCCTCCGCGGTCAGGTGCCGGATCCGCCAGTCGGCCGGCGCCAGGTCGAAGAGCACGACCCGCGCGCCCCGCCGCAGGAGCTTCTCCGCCAGCACCGCCCCGATGAGTCCCGTCCCACCCGTGATCAGCGTCGTCACCGCCGTCCCTCCTACACCGCCAGGTATCGCCGCATGATGTCCGGCCTCGCGCGGAGCTCGGCCACCGTGCCCTCGTAGCGGATGTGGCCGCTGTCGATGACGTAGGCGCGGTCCGCCACCCTGAGCGCGAACCGCACGTTCTGCTCGGACAGCAGCACCGACATCCCCTCCGCGCGGAGGCGCTCCACCAGCCCGGCCAGGGACTTGACCAGCGCGGGCGCCAGCCCCTCCGAGGGCTCGTCCAGCAGCAGCGCGTCCGGGTTCCCCATCAGGGTGCGCGCGATGGTCACGAGCTGCTGCTCGCCCCCGGAGAGGGTGCCGCCGAGCCGCCGCAGGAGCCCGCCCAGCAGGGGGAACACCTTCAGCACGCGGTCCAGCGTCCAGTGCACCCCGCCGTCGGGCCCGGGCTTGGCCCCGATCTCCAGGTTGTCCGCCACGGTGAGGTTGGGGAACACCTGCCGGTCCTCCGGCACGTAGCCCACGCCCAGCCGGGCGATGCGGTGGGGCGCGAGCCCCGCGATCGGCTCCCCCCGCAGCCTCACCTCCCCCCGCACCGCCACCAGCCCGGCCACGCTCTTGAACGTGGTGCTCTTGCCCGCCCCGTTGCGGCCCAGCAGGACCACGATCTCGCCGCGCCGGAGCGCCAGCGAGACGTCGAACAGGACGTGGGCGCGCCCGTAGAACGCGTTCACTCCGGCGAGCTCCAGCAGGGGCGCGCCGTCCCCACTCACAGCACGCCCTCCCCGAGGTAGGCCTCCACCACCAGCGGGTTGCCGCTGATCTCGGCCGGCGGGCCCTCGGCGACCAGCTCGCCGTGGTGCAGGACCCGGATGGTCCCGGCCACGCCGAACACGATGTCCATGTCGTGCTCCACGAACAGGACCGTCACCCCCAGGTCCCGCCACAGGCGCTGGACCAGGGCCATGGTGGTCCGCCGCTCCTCCGGGTGCATGCCCGCCGTGGGCTCGTCCAGCAGCAGGAGCTTCGGCTCGAGCGCCAGCGCGATGGCGATGTCCAGGATCTTCTGGGCGCCGTGGGACAGGCTGCCGGCCTGGGCGTCGGCGGCGTGGTCCAGGTGGACCCAGCGCAGCACCTCGGCGGCCCGGACCCGGCCGGCCCGGTCGGCCCGCGCGGGGAACAGGGCCCGCCGGTGGCGCCCGCCGTGGGCCAGCACCGCGGCGTGGACGTTCTCCAGCACGGTCATCGCCGGGAAGACGCTGGCCCGCTGGAAGGCGCGCCCCACCCCCAGGCGCACGATGTCGTGGGGCGGGCGATGGGTGATGTCCACGCCGTCGA
>JBBIOF010000475.1:0-225 GCA_037443505.1 Candidatus Rokuibacteriota bacterium | reverse complement strand
CCCGCGGTCTTGGGCACGTGGCCGGTGAGCAGGTTGAACAGCGTGGTCTTGCCCGCCCCGTTGGGGCCGATCAGCGCGGAGAACTCGCCCGGCTCCACGGCGAAGCTCACGCCGTTCACGGCCCGGAAGCCGCCGAACCGCTTGGTGAGGCCCTCCACCACCAGCAGCGCCATCGCTCAGTCCCCCGACGGCGCCCGGAGGGCCGCCGCCTCTGGCCCGGCGCCG
>JBBIOF010000474.1:0-2746 GCA_037443505.1 Candidatus Rokuibacteriota bacterium | reverse complement strand
ACCGAGCCCAATATGTCGTTCCCGCCCGCCACGCGCATGCTCGGCAGGTGGACCGTGCTCGAGGGGAAGCGAATCCTGCCCGATGAGGAGGAGATCCTCAAGCGCCGCCGGGCTGCGCGCTGAGCGGCCCACGCAGGGCGCTGACGCTGAACCGGAAAGGAGGAAGACAACAGATGAACACACACAGCAGAGTTTTCAGAGTCGTCGTGCGCAGCGTCACCAGCAGCGCGCTGCTGGCCGCCATCGCGGGCCCATTCCCGCTGGTGGATCCCCGGCCGGCCGCCGCGCAGACCAGGCCCGCCGAGCTCAAGATCGGCGTCGTGTCGTTCCTGTCGGGGGCGGCGGCGGCGCCGTTCGGGGTGCCGTCGCGCAACGCGGCGGAGGTGCTGCTGGAGCAACTCAACGCCGGCAAGGCCCCGGCGCCCTATGCCGAGAAGGGAATCGGCGGCGTCCCGGTCCGGGCCATCTACATCGACGAGGCCGGCGGGGGCGACAAGCAGGTGGCCGAGCTCCGACGGCTGGTTCTCGACGAGAAGGTGGACCTGGTGATCGGCTACATCTCGAGCGCCGACTGCCTGGCCGTGACGCCCGTCGCCGAGGAGCTCAAGAAGCTGACAGTGCTCTTCGACTGCGGCACCAACCGGATCTTCGAGGACCGGGCCTTCAAGTACGTCTTCCGCACGAAGGGGCACCAGATCATCGACAACGTCGGGGCGGCCCGCTACGTGCTGAAGGTCAAACCCGGCCTCAGGAGCATCGCCGGCATCAATCAGAACTACGCCTGGGGCCAGGACTCCTGGGTCACCTTCCGCGACTCGGTGCTCAAGCTGAAGCCGGACGTCAGGGTGGTGGGCGAGCACTTCCCCAAGCTCTTCGCGGGCGAGTACTCGGCGGAGATCTCGGCCCTCCAGGCGGCCCGGCCGGACGTCATCCACACGAGCTTCTGGGGCGGGGACATGGAGGGGCTGGTGATCCAGTCGACGCCGCGCGGGCTTCCCCAGCAGAGCCTGATCGTGTGGACGACGGGCGACACCATGCTCCCTCGCCTCAAGGGCGACCTCCCGAGAGGGATGGTCATCGCCGCCCGGGGTCCTCACGGGGCGCTGGCGCCCAAGAGCGCGCTGAACGACTGGTTCGTGAGGATCTACAAGGACCGCTACAACGTCCGGCCGGTCTACCCCTCCTACCATATGTCCCAGGCGGTCCTCGGGGTCAAGGCCGCCTACGAGAAGGCCATCGCCGCCAGCAAGGGCCAATGGCCGACCCAGGACCAGGTGATCGCCGCCTTCGAGCGCCTGGAGTACCCGACCCCCAGCGGGCCCATCAAGATGGCGCTCGGCAAGGGTCATCAAGGCGTCGAGCCGGTCGTGTACGGGATCACGGGGGATTTCGATCCCGCCACCGGCGAGGTGAAGCTCATGAATGTCACGGAGTTTCCGGTCGAGTGCGTGAATCCCCCCGAGGGGGTGAAGAGCGAAGACTGGATCAAGCAAGGGTTCCCAGGCGCCAAGTGCCCGTAGCCCCGACCACCCGGGGGATCAGGGAACAGGAACGGGGCGTCTCGCCTCGCCCGTTTCCCGGGCCCTGATCCCTCCCCTGGCTGGCCATGAACACCCTCATCATCATTGCCGTCGACGGCGTGGTCTTCGCCTCCTGGCTCTTCCTGATCTCGGTGGGGCTCACGCTGATCTACGGCGTGCTGCGGATCCTGAACATCGCCCACGGGAGCCTGTACGCCCTGGGCGCCTACGCCGGCGCGTCCCTCGTGATCGCCTACTTCCGGCAGGGGCTGCCCCCGCTGGCGAGCTACCTGGTCCTGCTCGGCGCCGCCCTGCTGGTCGGGGTGGTGGTGGGGCCGCTGATCGAGGGCGGCGTGCTGCGCCGCATGTACGGCCGTGACCCGGTGCTTCAGCTTCTGGTGACCTACGCGCTCTTTCTGATGCTCGAGGACATCGTCAAGCTGGTCTGGGGCGTGGACCCGTACTACGCCTACAAGCCCCTCGGGTTGCTCGGCCAGGTGCGGCTCGGCGGCATCGTCTACTCCGGCTACAGCCTGCTGCTGCTGGCCGTGGCGGGGCTCGCGGGCGTGGGGCTCTGGCTCTTCGTGACCCGGACCCATTTCGGCCGGCTGATGGTCGCCGTCATCCACGACCCCGAGATCAGCCGGGCGATGGGGATGAACGTGCCCCGGATCTACCTGGTGGCGTTCACGCTCGGCGCGGCCCTGGCCGCGCTGGGCGGGGCCTTCACGGCTCCCATGATCTCGGTCGTGCCGGGCATCTCGGTGGAGGTCATCGTCCTGGCGTTCGCCGTCGTCGTGATCGGCGGGCTGGGGAGCCTGGACGGGGCGGCGCTGGGGGCGCTCATGGTGGGGCTCGTGCGGGCGGCGGCCGTGCACCTGGTCCCGGTGCTGGAACTCTTCACGATCTACCTCGTGATGGCCATGGTGCTGGTGGTCCGGCCCTACGGACTGTTCGCCAGGCGGGAGGTGCGGCGCATATGAGGCCGGCGCTGGCGCCGACTCCGGCCTTGCTGATCCTCTTTCTGGGGCTGGGGGTCGTTCTGCCGGAGTGGATCATCTTCGTGCTGGCGCTGGCGCTGGCCAAGGGGCTGGTGGTCCTGGGCGTGGTCCTGCTGATGTACGGGGGGCTCGTCTCCTTCGGTCAGGGGCTGTTCTTCGCCGTCGGCGCCTACGCGGCGGGCTTCGCCATGAAGCTCTGGGAGGTCCAGGATGCTGTCGTCGCCG
>JBBIOF010000473.1:0-2748 GCA_037443505.1 Candidatus Rokuibacteriota bacterium | reverse complement strand
GTGCCGCTCGCCTGCGGGGACGGCACGCGGCGCCCCTGCCCGGCGGTGGTGGACAAGGACTGGGTGGCGGCGCTCCTCGCGGAGGCGCTGGGCGCCAGGCGGCTCGTCTTCGTCACCGACGTCCCCCGGGCCTTCGACGACTTCGGCGCCCCCCACGCGCGGCCCATCCATGCCATGACCGCCGCCGAGGCCCGGGACCGCCTGGCGCGCGGCGTGTTCGCGCCGGGCTCCATGGCGCCCAAGGTGGAGAGCGCCGTGGGGTTCGTGGAGGCCACGGGGCGGCCGGCGGTCATCACCACCCTCGGCGAGATCCACGCCGCCCTCGCGGGCGACGCGGGGACGACCGTCACCCCGTGAGCCCGGACGCGATCCTGTCGCCGCGCTGACACTCCCGGTCACGGCGTGGCCGTCGCGGCACGCGCCCGCGGCTCTTCCGCGCCGCATCCGGCGAAAAACCCCGGTCCCGGCCGGGACGGAGGTGGCACCCACCGTGCATCCCACGCCCCCGATGCCTCACCCGGGGAGATCGACATGGCGCGCGTCCTGGTCATCGACGACGAAGCGGAGCTGCTGGACCTCTACCGCGACATCCTCCGGCGGGCCAACCATACCGTGGTGGTGGCGTCCGGCGCGCGCCAGGGGCTGGCCCTCTACCGCGCGCAGCGCCCCGACCTGGTGATCGCCGACGTGTTCCTGCCGGACGCGTCGGGCCTCGACCTGATTCTCGAGCTGACCCGCGACCACTCCACGCCGCTCATCGCCGTGTCGGGCGGGCCCAGGGGAAGCGTGGACCTCCTGGAGGCCGCGAGGATGTTCGGTGCGTTCCGGGCCCTCGCGAAGCCCGTCCGCCGGGAAGAGCTGCTGGGGGCGGTCGATCAGGCGCTGGCCGCCGGGAGACGGCGGGCGGACCGGCCGGCCTGAGGGGCCGGCCCTACTCCTCGGACCAGCCGCGTGACCGCCCGCGGCCGGCGGCCGCGGAGGCCATCTCGCCCGGGCGGTCGTTGACGAGCATGGCGAGCTCCACGCGCCCGAGGAACTCGACCATGTCGAAGGGCTTGCGCAGCACGGGGACGGGCGTCCCCGCCAGGAACTCCACGGTCTCGCGGTTGCCCCAGTCTCCCGTGATGAGGATCAGCCGGGGCAGGAGCTGAGGCAGGTGGGCCGCGATGGCGACGTGCAGGCCGCGGCCGTCGATCCCCGGCATCCTGACGTCGCTGACGATCACGTCGTAGTCGTTGTCCCAGAGCAGGTCCAGCGCCTGCTCGGAATTGCCCGCCGTGTGGACCTCGTAGCCGCCGAGGACGTCGCGCAGCGTGCCGAGGAGGGGCTCGTCGTCGTCGACCACCAGGACCCGCTGAGTGCGAGGCTTCATCATCGTCCCCTCCGCGAAGGCGCGTGGACCCAGGATCGTGCCCCCTGCCGGGAACCAAGCAAGAGCGGCGCCACTGCCAGGAAATCCGCCATTTCGACTAGTTGCCGGGCGGCGCCGGAGGGACATCCGGGAGGATTTCCCGAGAACCTCCGGGAAAAGATACCGCTCGGAGCACGGCCAGGGCCACCAGCGGCGGCAGGAAGACCACGACCTCCCACGCCACCACCAGCGCGTTCCGCCATGTCAGCACGCGCATGAAGAAGCCGTCGCTCGTGGGCGGCAGGTCGAGGGCCGGCAGCAGCGGCCAGGCGAAGCGCACGAACTCGTCGCTGAGCGGCCACAGGAGCTGCACGTCGGACATCAGGAAGTCCAGCACGACGTGCGACAGGTAGACGGCGCCGAACGTCGTCGCCGCCGGCACGGCCCGGAGGCCACGGCACCGGGCGATGCCGCCCGCGAGGGCCGCGACGGCCAGCGCCGCGGCCACGCTGTGGGTCCAGTAATGGTGGTAGGCGGAGGGGATGCCGGCGAGGTAGCCCGGGATCCAGTCGATGTCCGGCAGGTTGGCCACGAGGGCGACCACCGCGGTGGACAGCCACCGGCGGCGCCCGACCCGGGCCCCGCACGCCTCGGCCACGAGCTGGCCCGCCAGGGTGTGGGCGATCGGCGACGGCATGGAGCCTCCAGCTTACCCCGGGGAAGGCCCGGAGCCCAAAGGACTGCGGGCCGGGTCGGGGCGCCCCGAGCGTCGGGGCTTGGGGGCGCCAGAGCCCCCTCCGCTCAGTCGTACACCGTCTCGACGTAGTGGCCCGGGTTGACGACGGCCTCGATCACCGTCGGGTGGTCGGCCTCCAGGGCGCGGCGCAGGGCCGCGGCGAGGGCCTCGGGCGTGCGCGCCGCCACCGCCGGCACGCCGAAGTAGTGCGCCGGCGGCTCGGAAGGCCGCCCGGGCCCCAGCGACGTCCCGTGGATCCTGAGCCCGCGCCGGTGCTGCTTGACCTGGATGAGCGAGAGCCAGCCGTCGTCCAGGACCACGATGGGCAGGCCGAGCCCCAGGCGCCGCGCCACGGCCACCTCGCCGCAGGTCATCTGGAAGCACCCGTCGCCAACCAGCGCGACCACGGGACGCTCCGGCCGCGCGAGCTTCGCGGCGATGGCCGCCGGGAGGCCGAAGCCCATCGACGACCACCCGTTGGTGACCAGGAACGTGCGCGGCTCGTGGGCCGCCCACTGCCCCGCGATCTGGTGGGTGTGCGCCCCCACGTCGAAGGCGAGCACGCCCTCGCGGGGCAGGACCTCGCGCACGACGTCGATGGCCTGGTGGGGCGGGAAGCCCGGCGCCGGCGGCCGGAGCGCCTGCTGGAAGCGCTCGCGGT
>JBBIOF010000472.1:0-2751 GCA_037443505.1 Candidatus Rokuibacteriota bacterium | reverse complement strand
CCTGGCGCGAGCGCCGGCAGCTCGAGCGGCGCCACGCCGGCACCGCGCAGCGGCTGGCCCGCGAGCGCGGCCTGCCCATGAAGGTCGTGGACGTCGAGGTCCACGCCAGGGTCCGGAAGGTGACCGTCTACTTCAACGCCGAGGAGCGCATCGACTTCCGGCAGCTCGTCCGGGACCTGGCCCGCCAGTTCCGCGCTCGCGTCGAGATGCGGCAGATCGGCGCCCGGGACGTCACCCGGGTCATGGACGGCATCGGGCCCTGCGGGCGGCAGCTCTGCTGCTCGTCCCACCTGGCGAAGTTCGAGCCCATCTCGGTGAAGATGGCCAAGACCCAGGACATGCCGCTGACCGACAACCGCCTGCTGGGCAACTGCGGGCGGCTCAAGTGCTGTCTCCTCTTCGAGTTCTCGCTCTACCAGGAGCTGCGCTCGCGGCTGCCCCGGGTCAACACGCCGTGCCAGGCCATGTGCGGCGGCGGGTGCATGAGCGGGAAGGTCAAGTCGCTCCGGGTGCTGAAGGAGGCGGTGGTGGTGGGCTTCCCCGACGGGACGGAGGCCGAGGTGCCGCTCCGCCAGATCACCTGGGAGGGCCGCCCGCACGTCCAGCCGCCGCGGGAGCGATCGTGAGCGTCTTCTACCTGACCACGCCCATCTACTACGTCAACGCGCGGCCCCACCTGGGCCACGCCTACACCACCATCATCGCCGACGCCATGGCGCGGTGGCACCGGCTGGCGGGCGACCGGGTCTTCTTCCTCACCGGCACGGACGAGCACGGCGACAAGATCGCCCAGGCGGCGGCGAAGGCGGGCGTGTCGCCCCGCGCCTACGTGGACGAGATCGCCGGCGCCTTCCAGGAGACGTGGCGCCGCCTCGGGATCACCCACGACGACTTCATCCGCACCACGGAGGAGCGCCACCGGCGGGTGGTCCAGCACATCCTCCAGCGGCTCTGGGACGCCGGCGAGATCTACCTGGGCACCTACGGCGGCCAGTACTGCTTCGGGTGCGAGCGCTTCTACACGGAGAAGGAGATCGTCGAGGGCCGGTGCCCCGACCACCGGACCCCGCTCACGTACATCGAGGAGGAGAACTACTTCTTCCGCATGTCGCGGTACCAGGCGTGGCTCACGGGGTACATCGAGCGCCACCCCGACGCCATCCGCCCCGAGCGCTACCGCAACGAGATCCTGGGCTTCCTGCGCGACCCGCTCCAGGACCTGTCCATCAGCCGGCCGAAGAGCCGGCTCGAGTGGGGCATCCCGCTGCCCTTCGACGACCGGTTCGTCACCTACGTGTGGTTCGACGCCCTCATCAACTACATCTCGGCGCTCGGCTACCCGGACGGCGAGCGCTTCCGGACCTTCTGGCCGGTGGCCCAGCACCTCATCGCGAAGGACATCCTGAAGCCCCACGCCATCTACTGGCCCTGCATGCTCATGGCCCTGGGCCGGGCCGAGGGCCGGAGCGACCCCGACGCCGAGCGGCTGGTCTACCGCCACCTGAACGTGCACGGCTACTGGAACGTGGCGGGCGGCAAGATGTCGAAGTCGGTGGGCAACGTGGTGGAGGCCCTGGCCCTCGCCGGAAAGTACGGCAACGACGCCTTCCGCTACTTCGTCATGCGCGAGATGACCTTCGGCCTGGACGCCGACTTCTCGGAGGAGGCCTTCGTCGGCCGGCTCAACGCCGACCTGGCCAACGACCTCGGCAACCTGGTGGCCCGCGCCACCACGCTCATCGTCAACGGCGGCGGCGTGGCCCGGCGGCCGGCGGAGGAGGAGCTGGACGGCGCGGAGCGCGCCCTCCGGGACCACGCCGTGGAGGCCCTCCCGCGACGGCTCCACGAGGCCATGGACCAGTTCGCCTTCCACCGGGCCCTGGAGGCGATCTGGGGCCTCGTCGCTGCCCTGAACGGCTACATCGACGCCCGCAAGCCCTGGGAGCTGCTGCGGCGTCCGGCGGCGCGGGCGGAGCTGGAGCGCGTCCTCTACGTGCTGGCCGAGTCCCTGCGGGTGCTGGGGATCGTGCTGGCGCCGTTCCTGCCGGACGCGGCCGCGAAGATCCGGCGGGCCCTGGGGCAGGAGGGCGAGCCGAGCCTGGCGGACCTCGCGTGGGGGCGGCTGCCGGCCGGCGTGCCCGTCGGGAAGCTCTCGGGGCTGTTCCCCCGCGTGGAGGACCGCGGGCGCGAGGAGAGGCCGGCGGCCGCCACGGCCGCGCCGGAGGCCGGGGCGACGGCACCCGGCCTGGTGGCCATCGGCGACTTCTCCCGGCTCGACCTCCGCGTGGCGGAGGTGCTGGCGGCCGAGCCGGTGCCGAAGTCGCGGAAGCTCCTGAAGGTCACCGTCTCGCTGGGCACCGAGCAGCGGACGGTGGTGGCCGGCATCGCCGAGCACTACGCGCCGGCCGACCTGGTGGGCAAGAAGATCGTGATCGTCGCCAACCTGGAGCCGGCCCGGCTCATGGGCATCGAGTCGCAGGGCATGCTCCTGGCCGGCGCCGCCGACGGCAGGCTGGCCGTCCTCACGCCGGATCGCGACCTGCCCCCCGGCGCCCGGGTGAAGTAGCGTGCTGTCGCCCTCCAGCCCCGAGTACGTGGAGGTGATCATCGAGGCCGCGCGGCGCGACCCCTCCATCGCGCGCGTGCTGCGGGAGATCTGCGCACTGGACGCTCCGGTCCGGTCGAGCGCGCTGGACCTGGTCGCCGCCTACCTCGGTACGTGGGGGGGGCCGGGCGCCCCCCAGGACCCCC
>JBBIOF010000471.1:0-2763 GCA_037443505.1 Candidatus Rokuibacteriota bacterium | reverse complement strand
CACGGGCGCCGCCCGCGGGTCGGCCGCCAGGCTCTCCGACAGCGAGCGGATGGACGCCAGGGGACCGCGGAGCGCGCGCAGCGTCTCGGTGAGCCGCTGCTGGCGCTCCTCGTCCGAGCGGGCCGGCCGGGTCACGTCCCGGAGGACGAGCACGAAGCCCGTCGCCTGCCCGGCCGCGTCGGCGAAGGGCGTCATGACGGCCTCCAGGATGGCCGTGCCTGCGACCCGCAGGCTGAACCGCTCGGCGCCCGCCTCCCCCGCGCGGAGCCGCTCCAGGAAGTGCGCCACCGTCTCGCGGTCGACCAGGTCGAACAGGCTCCGCCCCAGCAGGCCGGCCCCGCCGGCGCGCAGCAGCTCGTGGGCCGCGGGGTTGGCCAGGATCACGCGTCCCTCCACGGTGGCCACCGCGACCCCCTCGCCCAGCGACTCCAGCACCGCGGAGAGCTTGCCCCGCTCGACCTCCAGCAGCCGGGTGGCGCGGGCCACCTCGGCCTCCAGCCCCTGGCGCGCGTCACGGACCCGGTCGGCCATCCGGTTGATCTCGTCGGCCAGGGACTCCAGCTCGTCCCCCGTGCGCACCTCCAGCCGGTGGTCGGGATTCACCGTGGCCATGAGCTCGGTCCCGAGCTGGATCTCCCGGAGGCGGCGCACCATGGCGCGGCCGAGCCCGTGGGCCACCACGGCCAGGTACGCCATCATGGTGACGAAGCCCGCGGCCACCACGGCGGCGAGGGTGGCGGGCGACTCCAGCGCGCCGCGCCGGTACAGCACCAGGAGGATCGCCCCCGCCACGGCGGTGGGCACCAGGAAGAGGACGACGACGCCGACGGCGAGCTTACGCTCGAGGGAGGACCGCACGGATCGCCTCGAGGATCTCGGCGTTGCCGAACGGCTTGGTGATGTAGGCCGACGCGCCCAGCTCGAGCCCCTTGAGGACCTCGACCTCCTGGCCCTTGGCGCTCACCATGATGACGGGGGTCGCCGCGAGGTCCGGATCGCCCCGGATCGCCCGGCAGACCTCGTAGCCGTTGCGCTTCGGCATCATGATGTCGAGCAGGACGACGTCGGGGCGGAGCTGCCGGGCCAGGGCCAGGGCCTCCTCGCCGTCGGCAGCAACGGCCGTGTCGTAGCCCTCGCGCTGCAGGAGGAACTCGAGGGAGAGCACGATGTTCGGCTCGTCCTCGACGATGAGCACCCGCGGCTTGGCCATCGCCCGGCCCTCCCCGGGATTATAGTCCCGGCACCAGATCGGTCGCGAACCGCTCGCGGATCCCGGCCTGCACCCGCGCCACGGTCCGGAGCGCGTCGCGCAGGAGCACGCCGTCGGCGTGGGACAGCCTCGCCGGGTCCACGTGGTTGTCGGGCGCCTCGCCCCGCTCCACCTGCTCGAGCTGGTGGAGCAGGCGCAGGCGCATCAGGTGCTGGAACGCGTCGGTGATCTCGCGCACCTCGGCCTCGCGGTAGATCCCGCACGCGCCGGCGGCCCGGAACCGATCCACGGTGTTGGTCTCGGCCAGGCCCAGCTCCAGCGCGTGCAGGCGCCCGGCCCCCACGAGCTGCAGCCCGCCGGCCACCTTGACGTCCACGGTGCCGCGCCGTGGCCCCCGGCGCTGGACGGCCACGCGGCCCAGGAGCGTGAGCGGCACGCGCCGCGTGACGACGTCGCGGGCCAGGAACCCGAGGAAGATCCGCCGCCGCGGCGCCTCCACGCGGACGACGTCGAGGAGCGGCCGGGCCAGCGCGAGGTCGCCCACCAGCGGGCGCAGGTCGAAGTAGATGCAGGCGTCCAGCACGCGCTGCGGGGTCGTCTCCTCCAGCCACTGCCGGAAGTACCCCGTCCACGCGGCGAGGGGCCGGCACCAGCGGGGATTGGAGGCCATCGCCCCGGCCGGGCAGCGCGGGAAGCCGACCTCGACCAGCGCGTCGATGGCGGCGGCGGCGAAGCGCCGGTAGTAGGCCTCGGCGCGCTCGGCGAGCCCGGGCGGCGGGTCGGCGTAGACCAGGCCGTTGTCCTGGTCCGTCCGGAGCGTCTGCTCCCGCCGGGCCTCGCTGCCCAGTGCGAGCCAGCAGTACGGCACCGGCGGCGCCTGCTCGCCCGCCTCCTCCAGCGCGCCCGCCACCAGGCCGAGCGCCCGGACCACGAGGCGGTCGTTCAGCTCGGCCACGATCTGGCCCACGTCGTGGGCGGTGCCGCCCTCCTCCACCAGGCGCCGGACCAGCCGCGTGACCCGCCCGGCCAGCTCGGTCAGGGCCGGCAGCGAGACCGCCCGGGTGATCTCGCGGGCGAGCGTGACCGGGTGGGCCGTGTGGAGCAGGAGGAAGTCGTGGCTCGACACCATGCCCACCGGCCGGCCGTCCTCCACCACCAGCAGGTGGTGGATCTCCCGTCGCGTCATCTCCAGCACGGCCTCGAAGGCGAAGGCGCCCGGCTCGATGGTGACCAGCGGGGCGGACATGATCGCCGCCGCCGTGGTGGCGGCGGCGTCGCGTCCCTCGGCGACCACCTTCCGCCGCAGGTCGCGGTCGGTGACGATCCCGAGCGGCCGCCCGTCCTCGCCCGTGACGACGAGCGAGCCCACGCCCTCCCGCAGCATCCGGCGGGCCACCTCCACGGCCGACAGCCCCGGCGGGCAGGTCACCAGGGGGCGACCGATCAGGTCGCGCACCCGGCGGAAGAAGAGCGACAGCTCGCCCCTCAGGCGACCGCCCCGGGACGGGCGCGGGGCCGGCCGCGGCGCAGCGCCCGCGCGCCGATCACGGCCG
>JBBIOF010000470.1:0-2774 GCA_037443505.1 Candidatus Rokuibacteriota bacterium | reverse complement strand
GCACCGCCGCCAGCGCCTCGTGCCCGCGCGCCGGGGGTCTCGCCGGGCGGGCCCGGAGCGCGATGCTCCGGGCGTCGGAGGGGTGGCCACCGGACGGAACCGTGGCCGGGGCGCCACCGGGTCCGCGGGCGGCCTCCGGGCCCCGTCAGGTACGGGCGCGGAGGAAGAGCGAGGCGCCGATGCCCAGGAAGACGATGTTGGCCGTCCAGGCGGCCAGGAGCGGCGGCAGGAGGTCGGCCCGGGCGAAGGCCCGCGCCGAGTAGTCGGCCACCATGTACGCGGCCATGATGGCGATGGCGAGCCCGATGCCGTACACGCGCCCGCCCCGCGGGGACTGGAGCGCGAACGGGATGGCCACCAGCACCATGATCAGGTTCTTGAAGGGGTCCGACAGCTTCGAGTACATGTCCACCAGGTACTTCCGCACCTGGAAGCCGGCCGCCTCCAGGCGGGCCACGTACTCGCGCAGCTCGCGGTAGCTCATGGCCGCCGGCGGCTTCTGGATGTCCGTGAAGTCGCGGATGGTCTCGTCCAGCGCGAGCGCCGTTCGTGTGAAGGGCAGCGTCGTCACCGAGCCGTCGCGGCCGATGTCCCGGAAGGCGCCGTCCACCACCTCCCAGCCGGCGGGCGTCCAGTGGGCCTGGCGCGCGTCCAGGCGGCTCACCAGGCGGAAGTCACGGTCGATCTCCAGCACCGTGACGCCGTAGAGGTCGTCCGTGGCCGGGCTCAGCAGCTCCACCCGGTAGAAGCGGGTGTCGGAGCTGCGGAGCCAGAGGCGGGTGCGCGACTGCAGGTGGCGGGGCAGCTGGCCGCGGATCTTGACCCGGTCCACCTCCTCGCCGCGCTCGTTGAGGAAGGGCACGGCGAACTCCTGGAACAGGCCGGACATCACGGCCACCGCCAGCGCGAACAGCAGGATGGGGGCGCTGGTGCGGTAGAGGCTGATGCCGGCCGCCTTGAGCGCGGTGAGCTCGTGCCAGCGCGTGAGCGTGAGGAAGAGGAAGATCGTGGCCACCAGCATCACGATGGGCAGGCCCTGGTGGAGCGCCACGGGCAGCGCGTAGACGAAGTGCTCCAGCACGTAGAGCAGGGGGGGCTTGACCCGCAGGTAGCGGTCCAGCGTCTGCAGGAGATCGACGACGACGAAGAGCGCGGCCGCCACCGACAGGCCGATCCCCAGGAAGGCCAGGTAGCGGCGCAGCAGGTAGCGGTCGATGATGAGGGTCGTGTCCCGGGCGGTGGCGGTGAAGCGCTCCTCGCGCCGGGCCCGCCGCCGGGGCAGGCGCTGCCAGGCCGCGTGCAGGACGCTCCAGACCCGGCGCATGCGCGGGGCTCGCCGCTCCCGGGCGGTGAGCTCCAGGAGCGCCGTGCCCAGGCCGCCGAAGAGGACGTTGGGCGTCCACACGGCCGCCCACGCCGGCAGGCGCCGGGTCAGGGCCACGCCCTCCAGCGAGCTCATGATCAGGTAGTACGCCACCAGGATGCCGAGGGTGCCCACCAGGGCCACGCTCCGGCCCCCGCGGTGCGAGCGCACGGCCAGGGGGAAGCCCACCAGGGCGAAGACCAGCGCGGCCACCGGGAATGCCAGCCGCTTGTGCAGCTCCACCTGGAGCGGGATGCGGGCGGGCGCGCCGGGCGGCTGGGCGGCGATCTGGGCCGTGAGCTCGCCCAGGAAGAGGTCCTTCTCGGGCTTGTCGATGCGCGAGGCGCCGCGGAGCGGCGACTCGACGGAGAGGTTCATGTCGTAGAGGCCGAAGGCCGTGTAGCGGTACCGTCGGGGACCCGCCGCGCCCCCGGGCGCGGGCCCCTCGGTCTGCAGGTGCCGGGGCGGGTTGGCCGGCGCCACGTCGGCCTCGTTCACGCCGCCGTCCAGGAGGCGCAGGGTGATGCGCCGGTTGGCCTCGTCGGTGAGCAGCCGGCCCTCCCGCGCCGTGATGATGCGGGACAGCCGGGGGTCGCGCTCGTCGGAGACGATGACGCCCCGGAGCCCCACCTGGGAGGCGCTGATGTCCTCCACGTAGATGACCATGTTGCTGAACGCCGTGTTGAACACCCGCTCCCGGAGCCCGGTCATGGCCCGGGTCTGGAGCATGATGAAGAGCTGGCGCTGGAACTCCCGGTTGGCCAGCGGATTGATCACCAGCGTGAGCGCCCCCGTGACCGCCGTGACGAGCGCGGCGGCCAGCAGGACGGGCCGGAAGAGCCGGAGCAGGCTCAACCCGGCGGCCTTGCACGCCACGATCTCCAGGTCGCCGGCCAGGCGGCCGCCGGCCAGCAGGACGGCCACCAGGAGGGCCATGGGGAGCGTGTGCGCGAGGAAGGAGGGCAGCATGTAGACGAGGAGCTGGACCACCAGGTGGAAGGGCACGCCCTTGGTGATGACCAGCTCCGTGAGCTGGTAGACGCGGTCGATCACCAGGAAGAAGGTGAACAGCGCGATGCCCAGCCCGAAGGGCGGCGCCATCTCGCGGAGGATGTAGCGGTCGAGGACGGTGAGCCCCGGGATCCTCATCCGCCCCCGTTGTACCATAGGCGCGTGGGCCCGAAGTCCAGGCTGGGCGTGGTCCTGCTGGCGGCCGCCCTGGCCGCCGACCCCCTCCACGCCGGCGAGATCGACCGGCTCGAGCGGTTCCGGGCGCTGGCGACCAGCCGCCTGGCGGCGGCGCAGGTGGTGGACGGCGACCGGACCGCGGAGCTCTCCACCGAGATCTACGCCCAGCACGACCAGCAGAACCTGCACAACCACTCGATCAGCAGCGTCTTAGCAACGCTGC
>JBBIOF010000469.1:0-2777 GCA_037443505.1 Candidatus Rokuibacteriota bacterium | reverse complement strand
GGCCGGCGACCATGTCGATGCCCACCTCCCCGAACACCCGGCTCTTGGCCAGGGCCACGTAGATGTTGCCCGGCCCCACGATCTTGTCCACGCGGCGGATGGTGGCGGTGCCGAACGCCAGCGCGGCCACCGCCTGCGCGCCGCCCACCCGCCAGCCCTCGGTCACGCCGGCCAGGCGGGCGGCCACCAGCACCGCGGGTTCCACGCGCCCGTCCCGCCCGGGCGGCGTCACCAGGACGATCTGGCGCACGCCCGCCACCCGCGCCGGCACCGCCGTGATGAGGACGGTGGCCGGGTACGCGGCCCGGCCTCCCGGCACGTAGACGCCCACGCGCTCCAGGGGCCGCACCTCCGAGCCGTGCTCGTCCGTGATGCGCCAGGACTTGGGCACGGCGGCCGCGTGGTAGCGCTCGATGCGCTCGGCCGCGTGGGCCAGGGCTGCCCGCGCCTCCGGCTCCAGCACCCGCTCGGCGGCTGCGAACTCCTCCGCGGGGATGGCGAGCGCCGCGGGCGATCCGGGGGCGAAGCCGTCGAAGCGGGCCGTGAGCTCCAGCAGCGCGGCGTCGCCCCGCGCGCGGACGTCGGCGAGGATCGCGTCCACCGCCGCGCGGATCCCGGAGGACACCTCGGCGGGCGGCCGCTCGAGCGCCCGCACGACGGCGTCCAGGCCCGCGGTCCGGGCGTCGAGGGTGCGGATCACCGCTCCGGCCCCCGCGCCGCCGCCCCGGCGGCGGGTGCGGCGGCCCCCCGCATCTCCTCGACGAGCGCGGTCACGGCGGAGTACTCCGTCTTCATCGACGCCCGGTTCACGATGAGCCGCGCCGTCGAGCGGGCGATCTCGGCCACCTCCACGAGGCCGTTGGCGCGGAGCGTCTCGCCCGACTGGACCAGGTCCACGATGCGCTCGGCCAGCCCCACCAGCGGCGCCAGCTCGATGGACCCGTCCAGGCGGACGATCTCCACCTGGACTCCCCGCTCGGAGAAGTACCGCTCGGTCATGCGCGGGTACTTGGTGGCCACCCGCACCCACGACCACGTGGACGGGTCGTCGCGCTCCCAGAGCGCCCGGGGCTCCGCCACCACCAGGCGGCAGAACCCGAAGCCCAGGTCGAGCGGCTCGTAGACGTCGGGCTCCTGCTCCAGCAGGATGTCCCTGCCCACGATGCCGAGGTCGGCCGCGCCGTAGGTGACGTAGGCCGGGACGTCGGCCGGCTTGAGGAAGAGCACCCGGAGGCCGCGGGCCGGGTCGGTGAAGATCAGCCGGCGCGAGCCGGCGTCCACGCCGCGCACGCCGACCCGGCGCAGCAGGTCCAGCGCGCCGTCGAGGAGGCGCCCCTTGGGGAGGGCGAGCGTCAGCCGTTCCCTCACGTCCGCCGCTCGATCCTGGCCCCCAGCGAGCCCAGCTTCACCTCCAGCCGCTCGTAGCCGCGGTCCAGGTGGTAGACGCGCGAGATCCGGGTCCGGCCGCGGGCGGCCAGGCCGGCCAGGACCAGGGCGGCGGAGGCGCGGAGGTCGGACGCCATCACGGGCGCGCCCTGGTAGGCGGCCACGCCCCGGATGATGGCCGTCGAACCCTCCGTCTCGATGGAGGCGCCCATCCGGACCAGCTCGGCGGCGTGCATGAACCGGTTCTCGAAGATGGTCTCGGTGACCCGCGACTGCCCGTCCGCCAGCCCCAGCAGCGTCATGAGCTGCGCCTGCATGTCGGTGGGGAAGCCCGGGAAGGGGCTGGTGATGACGTCGGCCGCCCGGGGCCGCTCCGGCCCGCGCACCCGCACCCAGTCCGGCCCGACCTGGAGCGCGATCCCGCACTCCTCCAGCTTGTCCAGCACGGCGGTGAGGTGGTCGGGCACGAGCCCGGTGACGGTCACGTCGCCCCGGGTGATGGCGCCCGCGACGATCAGGGTGCCCGCCTCGATGCGGTCGGGCACGATGCTGTGGCTCGCCCCGCCCAGCTCCGGCACCCCCTCGATCTCGATGCGCGCCGTGCCGGCCCCGTCGATGCGGGCGCCCATGGCGGTGAGGAGCCGGGCCAGGTCCACCACCTCGGGCTCGCGCGCGGCGTTCTCGATGACGGTGGTGCCCTGCGCCAGCGTCGCCGCCATTATCAGGTTCTCGGTGCCGGTCACGGTGACGATGTCGGTGGTGATGCGCGCGCCCTTGAGGCGGCCCGCGCGGGCCACCACGTAGCCGTTCTCGATGGCGATCTCCGCGCCCAGGCGGGCCAGGCCCTTGAGGTGCTGGTCGATGGGCCGGACGCCGATGGCGCAGCCGCCCGGCAGCGCCACGCGGGCCGAGCCGTGGCGGGCGACCAGCGGCCCCAGCACCACCACCGACGCCCGCATGGTGGAGACCAGCTCGTAGGGCGCCGTCTCGCTCGCCACGCGCGGCACCTGGACCCGGGCGCGGTGCCCGTCGCGCTCCACCCGGGCGCCGAGGGTCTCGAGGAGCCGCGTCATGGTCGTCACGTCCTGGAGGTCGGGCACGTTGGGAAAGACCAGCGGCTCGGAGGTGAGCAGCGCGGCCGCCAGCGCGGGCAGCGCCGCGTTCTTGGCGGCGCTCACGCCCACCGAGCCCTTCAGGGGGATGCCTCCCTCGATCTCCAGCCGCGCGGGCATCAGGCCCCCGGGGACAGCTCGCGCCCGCGGCGGCCGCTGACGATGCGGTCCGTGCCCGTGAGATCCCGCCGCACGTCGATCCCGGTGAAGCCGCGGCCCGCCAGGAGCCCCGCCACGGCGTGCGCCTGGGCGCCGCCGGCCGTCTCCAGCACCAGGGCC
>JBBIOF010000468.1:0-2787 GCA_037443505.1 Candidatus Rokuibacteriota bacterium | reverse complement strand
GGGCCGCGCGCCGCAGCATCCACGCCACGGTGGCGAGACCCGCCACGAAGACCGCCAGGAAGAGCCCCAGCACGCCGACCTGGGTGCCGACCGTGAACGCCTCCGGGCGCACGACGGGCGCCAGGTAGAGGCGGCGGATGCCGTCACGCACCGTCACCATGGACAGGAGGACCACGGCCACGACGGCGGCCGACGCGAGGAGGAGGCGGCGGTGCCGCACGGGGTCGGAGACCTGGCTCAGCAGGAGGAGGGCGAGCAGCGCCAGACCGACCGCCGCCAGCAGGATCGCCGCCTCGGGGGTCCTCACGCGCAGCAGCGTGTCGCGGATGTCGCCGGGCAGCGCGGCGAGGAGCCAGGCGCCGGCGAGGACCTGGAGCGCGGTGGCACCGAGCGCCCACCGCACGCCGCGCAGGGCCACCCAGGCGTGGAAGGCAGAGGTCGCGCCCCGGCGGGCCCCCAGCAGGGCGAGGAAGAGCCCGGCGACCGCCAGCGACCCCAGGCCCATGTGCGCGAGCCGCGGCAGGATCGTGGGATCCTCCCAGGCCGCGCCCGACCGCGCGGCCACGGACGTCCAGCGTGCGGGCGTCAGCTCCAGCACGTTGACCACGACCTGGGTGACTGCCACGGCGGCGAAGCAGAGCGCCGCGGCGCCGAGCCAGACCGGCGCCCGGCCGCGCGTGCCCACCTCGAAGTGCTGGAGGTAGACCGCGTAGTAGCCCACCGTCACCAGGACCAGGAGGCCGAGCCAGAGCCACCCGAGGAGGATCGTCGCCGGGTAGAACACCTGGGCGTAGAGCACCTGGACGAAGAGCAGGGGCGCCACGCCGGTGGTGATGGTGAAGGAGATGGTCGCCGGCAGCAGCCCCGCCACCAGGCGCGCCAGCCGGCGTCCGGGCGCGTCGGCGCCCCGGGCCAGCAGGCCGTGGAGGGCGCCGATGACGGTGCCGCCCAGCGTCACGTTGAGGAAGAGCAGGTGGACGAAGAAGGTCACCACCAGCAGTGCCTGGAACAGCCAGACCGGCGCCGGCAGGGGCGCGGGATCGACCGCCGGGATCCGAAGCCCGTTCATCGCGTTCCTCCCTCGGTGGCCACGGCCGCGGCGCCGCCGACACCGGCCAGGTAGGTCGCCAGGGCGCCGACCTCTTCCTCCGTGCCGACGACGGGCGGCATGCCCGGGCGGCCGGCTCGCAGCTCACCCAGCAGAACCGTCAGGCCGCCGGCGTCCAGGCCGGCCACCAGCGGGCGGATGGCCAGGTAGCCGTCGAGGGTGTGGCACGCCTGGCACTGGGCGCGGAACATCCGCTCGCCGTGCGCGGTGGGCGAGGGAGCGACCCCCACGCCCGCCCACGGCGCGCCGGCGAGGAAGCCCTCGCGGTTGCGCCGCTCCACGTCCTCGACCAGCACCCCGTTGCTGTACATGTACCCGTGGATCACGAAGGGCTTGCGGGCGCCCTCGCGGATCCGCTCGTAGGTCCCCAGGACCGTGCCCGCCAGGATCACCGCGGCGACGGCCGCCGCCACGCCGAAGCTCCGCGGGCGCAGGTACGCGACGGCGACCGCCAGCGCGGCCAGCAGCGCCAGGGCCGCGGCGCCGGCGAGGAACGTCGGCCGGAGGAGCGCTCCCGGGGGGAACACCAGCGCCGCGGCCCCGGCCGGGATGCGAGCCTGCCACCAGGCGAAGCCGAGCGCGGTGAGGACGGTGCCGGCCAGGATCCAGCCGCCCAGGTAGCGGGCCAGCGGGCGCCGGGCCTCGCGGTCGCGGCCCCAGGCGGCCACCAGCCACGCGTACACGCCCGCCATCGCCAGCGTGACGCCGGTGCGCAGCACCAGGGAGGGCCAGAAGGTCGGGTTGAAGACGCCGTGCCAGAAGTCGCGCGTCTCCAGCCAGCGCCCCGGCGTCAGCATGAACGTGACGATGCCGTTGATGATGACCAGGCTCACGTACGCCGCCGCGAAGTAGATCCAGCCGACGGCGAGGTGGAAGCGGCGGGAGACCCGGTCCCAGGTGGCGACGTAGAGCAGCGCGGCCGCCATTTCGACAATGAAGAACACCCACTCGATCGCCCAGCCCCAGACGAAGTTGTGGATCAGGGCCGCGGTGGCCGCCGGGTGCACCAGGCCGATGGTGAACCAGATCCCCACGCCGGTGAGGGCACCCAGCACCGTGGCGAGCAGGACCAGGACGAGCGACTGGCGCCGCACGAAGGCGAGCCAGGCGGCGTCGCCCCGCCGCGCGGCGACCTGCTCGGTGACGACCAGGAGGAGCCCACCCCCCACCGCGAAGTGGGCGATGATCACGTGCAGGATGGCGACCGCCCCGATTAGCCATCCGCCGCCGACGTACGGCACGGAAAACAGCGGGTAGTCCATGGCTCTCTCCATCCCGGCCGGGCGCCCGGGCAGCGCGTCGGCCGCCTCCGGAAACGGTGCATCAGGTGTGCCCCGGCGCGCCGGGGCGCGCGTGGTCCGTTCCCTTCACGGGCGCGGTGCGTTCGAGGGGCGAAGCGCGGACGGAGGGCGGTCGGGCGCCGCCCGGCCGAGGCGCCCGCGCCTCAGATGTGGGGAGCGCCCGGGGTGGCGCCGCAGGGGCCGTGCGGCCGCCTGTTGCGATCGAGGTGCGTCGTCGCGGACGTGCTGGGCCGCCCGGACGACCTGCCGTTCCGGTCGGAGTTCAGCCTGCGCGGCCTCGTGGAGTTCTGGCCCTGAGCGCCCCCCTCAGGCGGTGACCCGCCGGGCCACCAGGCGGAGGTCGTCGGCGAGCATCCGGTAGAGGCGCGCCTGGGTCGG
>JBBIOF010000467.1:0-2789 GCA_037443505.1 Candidatus Rokuibacteriota bacterium | reverse complement strand
GCCGCCGACCTTGCCGGGATCCCGCGAGGCGCCCACGACGGCGACGCTCCGGGGATCGAAGAACGGCGCGAGGGAGCGCCGGCCGCGCGCCGCCGCGCCGCGGACGTCCATGTCAGGCGCGCACGGCGAGGACCGGGCAGGGCGCCAGGCGGATCACGCGGTCGGCCACGCTGCCGAGCAGCGCGCGATCCACGCCCCCGCGCCCGTGGGTGCCGATGACGATGAGGTCCACGGCCTCCTCGGCGGCCAGCGCCACGATCTCGCGGTGCGGGGTCCCGGTGCGCAGCGCCGTGCGCACCGCGACGCCCTCGGCGCGGGCCCGGCCCGCCCACTCCTCCAGCGCCTTCTCGGCCCAGGCCCGCCCCGACTCGTAGACCTCCGCCACCCGCCGCATGCTCCAGGGGCTCTCCGAGTAGAAGGGCGCCTCCACGAAGACGTGGACCAGCAGGACCTCGGCGCCGAGGGCGCGCGCCAGGCTCCGCGCCGCGTCCCAGGCGTGCTCGGACTGGGTCGAGAAGTCCGTGGGCACCAGGAGGCGGCGGTACACCGCCTCACTCCTCCTCGCGCTCCGCCGCCTCCCGCTCGAGGTGCCAGTAGTGGCGGCGCCGCCGCTCGAGGATCTCCTCGGAGGGGTGCACCTCGGCGTCCGGCTCCTGCTCCACGCCGAGGGCCCGGCCGATCTCGTCCACCACGTCCTGGTCCGGCGTGGCGACGCTCCCGCCCACCGCCTCCTCGCCCGTGCTCTGGGCCCGCTGCCAGTCCGCGTCGAGGTCGCCGCCGCTCAGCGCCGGCCCCGTCTCCGGGTGGAGCGCGCGCTCCTCCAGCAGCTCGACCGTCTCGCCGACCTCCTCGGGCATCGGCACGGGCCGGCCGGAGCGCGCCCGCTGGCGCGCCTTGAGCGTACGCTTGCGTCGTCCCTGCCGGCGACGGGCTGGCATCGGCCTCTCCTCCCTTCAGTCCGGCTGCCCAACCAGACGAGCAACGCCGATGCCAGGGCAAAGATGTGCGGATTCGAGGGGTTGCGGCGCGTGCACGAAGCCGCGATGGGGCGGGCGCGGCGTCCTGTGGCACCTCCGCCCCAGGCGGCGAGGGACGAAGGTGCCCGCCCTCGCCGCCCGGCCTTCCGCTACTGCGGCAGCGCGAAGAACGTGGCCGTCATCGACGGAGCGTGGTTCGAGCAGACGAGCTGGTACGGTCCCGGCCGCTCGGCCGTGAAGCTCACCCGGTACTCGCGGCCGCGCTGCCAGACCGTCTTCGGCACCACCGGCGAGCCGTCGGGCCCGTTCACCCACACCTCGTGCTCGTCGCCGTTGACGACGAACGCGGTGAGGACCACCCGGTCGCCCTGGCGGACGGTCACCCAGGCCGGGTTGAACATGTAGCTCGACACCTCCCAGCGCTGCGGGTTGCTGCGGTCCGCGGCGCCAGGTCCCTTGAACTCGTACCCCTTCGACAGGTCCTTCGGGTTCACCGGCGGCGGCGCCAGGCGGTCGGTGGTCGTCCCGCCCTTCACCTCCACCAGGCTGCCGAAGATGTTGTGGGTCGTGCCGCCCGTCGTCTGCGCGCCGCCGTCCCCGGCGAGCAGGGTGCCGGCGAGCGCGATGACCAGGGTCACGATGGTGACGTGTCGCATGGTGGGCCCTCCCTCCGTCCGGCCGGTCCAGGGGCACGCGCCGTCCCGCAGCGCCGCCGAGGGAACGGGCAATCGCGGTGCCAGGACCGCCCCACGCGTTCCGGCGGGAAGACGCGGGGTTCCCGGCGGCGGGTCGGAGGGCGCGGCGCCGGACGTGGGGGGCCTCACCCGGTGCCGCGGAGAATTCCCCGTGCAGTCAGGCGCCGGGGTCCTCCTCCCGGAAGGCGCGCTCGAGGTCCAGCATGGTGGTGGAGCCCACGTAGGGCGTGCCGGCGGCCCGTCGCAGCGACGGCAGGCTCCGCACGATCTGCTCGACCTTGCGGATCTCCGCCTCGGCCTCGGCGATCGCCTCGCGTGTGCCCGCAGCGACCGCCGGCTCCTGCTTGAGGACCTGCAGCGCCCCGAGGATGCCGGTGAGCGGGTTCAGGATGGCGTGGTGGAGCCCGACCACCACCTCGCCGGCCGCGGCCAGGCGCTCCCTCTCCACCAGCCGCGCCTGCGCCTCGCGGAGGGCCCGGTTCGCCTGCTCGAGCTGCTCGGCCTTGGCCAGGACCTCGCGGTGGGACTCCTCGAGGCGCGCCGCGGACTCCTTCAGCCGCTCCTCCATCTGCACCAGCTCCGTGATGTCTCGTGCCACCTCCAGCACCTGGTGGACGGCGCCGGAGCCATCCCGGAGCGGCGCGGCAACGAGGTCGAGGTAGCGAGCCTCGCCGCCGGGCAGGCGCTGCACGCGCACGCCCCGCTCCACCCTGCCGGACTCGAATGCCCGGACCGCCGGGCAGCCCTGGCAGGCCTCGGGCGCCACGCCGAACGCCTCGAAGCACGGCATGCCCACCGGGTCGGCGCCGGTCCCGCAGCTCGCCAGCGCGGCCGGGTTGGTCCACACCACGCGCATGTCGCGATCCACGATGAGCATCCGGTCCGCGACGCCCGCCAGGATGGCAGCCAGCCGCTCGTGGGCCTCGCGGATCCCGGTGAACAGCTCCACGTTGGCCAGCGCGATGGCGGCTTCGGACAGCATGATCTCCAGCGTGCGCAGGCCGGGTGCCGCGGCGGTCGCGGCCGGCGCGCGCCCGAAGTCGGCCACGAAGAGGTGATCGACGCGCTCCCGGATCGGCACGGGCAGCACCGCCATGGGGCCGCGCACGAGCGGCCG
>JBBIOF010000466.1:0-2802 GCA_037443505.1 Candidatus Rokuibacteriota bacterium | reverse complement strand
CGATCCACACGCTCGCGATGCTGCTCACGACTGCGGGGGTGGCCCTCGTCGTCTAAGAGAAGGTGGGGCTCGCGCTCCTGCGCCGCGGCTGGATCAACCTCGACCTCCTCTGGGCGGCGGCGCTCGTCGGGGCCGGGCTGCTGACGCTCGTCGTCTGAAGTCGAGGGGGCTCCGGGCGCCGCCGCCTGCTCGAGCGAAGGGGGCCACGGCCGGTCACCGGGGCCACAGGAGGGGGGGCAGCCCCGCCACGGTGAGGGCGGCGGCCACCGTGAGCGGGGTGCCGACCCGCGCGAAGTCGCCGAAGCGGTAGCCGCCGGGTCCGTAGACGAGGAGGTTGCCGTGGTGGGCCATGGGCGTGAGGAACGCCGTCACCGACGCCATGGCCACGGTGACCACGTAGGGCTCGGGCGGCTGGCCGAGCCCGCGGGCCAGCGCCGCGGCCACCGGCGCCAGGAGGGCGGTGGTGGCCGAGTCCGACATGAACTCCGTGATGACGGCCACCGCCGCGAAGAGCACCAGCAGCACGAGGAAGGGGGGAAAGCCGCCCACCGCACCCTGCAGCCAGGCGGCCAGCACCTCGGCGGCGCCGCTCCTGTCCATCGCCGCGCCCAGCGGGATGGCGCCGGCGACGAAGACGTAGACGCGCTGGTCGATGGCGCGGTAGGCCTGGCCGGGGGTGAGGCAGCCGGAGAGCACCATGGCCAGCGCGCCCCCCAGGGCCGCCAGCTCCAGGGGCACGGTCGCCGCCGCGGCGACGACGGCGGCCACCATGATGAGGGCGGCGAGCGGGGCCTTTCTCCGCGGGCGGGGCTGGCCGTGGAACGGGACCATCATGAGGATCCCCGGGTCGGCCGCCACCCGCTCCAGCGCCGCGTCGTCGCCCTGCAGCACCAGCACGTCACCCGCGCGCAGGCGGATCCGGGACAGCTCCTCGCGCAGCCACCCCCGCCGCCGCCAGAGGCTCAGCACGATGGCGCCGTAGCGACGGTGGAAGTCCAGCTCGCCCAGCGTGCGCCCGATCAGCGCGGACGCGGGGGCCACGACCGCCTGGACCAGACGCTCCGCGATCTCCCGGTCGCGGCCCTCGGCGCCGGAGTCGCCGCCGTCCTCCCCCTCGTATTGCTGGACCGGGCGCAGCTCGACGCCGCGGTCCTGCCGGACGCCCACGATGGCCTCCGGGGTGGCCCGGACCAGCAGCACGTCACCCTCGCGGAGCCGCTCCCCGTTCGGTGCGCGCACCCGCCGGCCGCCCCGGAGCAGGCCCACCACCTTCAGGTCGTAGCGCTCGTCCGCCTCGACCTCCCCCACCGTGCGCCCGAACAGCGGCGAGCCCGGCAGGAGCGAGACCTCGGTGAAGTAGTCGTCGAGCCGGAAGCGGTCGGCGTCCTCGCGGGCACCCCCCCGGGCGGGGGGAGGAGGCGGCCCACCGTCAGCATGTAGACCGTGCCCACCGCGGAGAGGGCCAGGCCGATGGGCGCGATGGAGAAGATGCCGAGGCCGGGGCGGCCCACCTCCTGGAGGACGCCGCTGGCGATGAGGAAGGCGGGGGCGCCGATGACGGTGATGGTCGTGCCCCGCGAGGCGGCGAACGAGACGGGCATCAGCAGCTTCGAGGGCGGGATGTCCCGCTCGCGTCCGAGCTCGATGGTCACCGGCAGCATCACGGCGGTGGTCGTCACGTGGTGGGTGAACGCCGACAGCAGCGCCACGGCCGACGTCAGCACCCCGAGGGCGCGCGCGTAGCCGCCGCCGGCCAGCCGCGCGATCCAGCCGCCGAGCGTCTCGGAGACGCCGGTGTGGCGGAGCCCGGCGCCCAGCACGAAGATGCCGGCCAGGACCACCGCGGGCTCGCTGCCGAACCCCGACAGCGCCTCCGCGGGCTCGAGGAGCCGCGTGGCGGCGAGGGCCAGCACGATCATGACGGCGACCAGGTCGTTCCGGATACGCTCGGTGAGCAGCAGGGCGAAGGCGCCGGCCAGGATGGCGAGGAACGTGACCTGCGCGGGCGTGAGGTCGAGCGGCACGAGGGCAGGAGGCAGCACATCGCGTGCCACGAGACGGCGGAGGGCGGGGACGCTGGCACGGAACCCGCAAGAGCCGGGCAGGCGCCAGCGCGGCTTCCGCAGGAGCCGTTCCCGTCAGCGGCCCAGCCAGTCGCGCAGGCGGCGCCACCAGTCGATGACCCGGTCGCCGATGCCTCCGTGCTCGTCGCAGGGCGCGGGCTCGGTGCCGGCGAGGAACGCCTCCTGGCCCACCACGGGGCAGAAGCGGTTGGCCAGCTTGCCGTTGCCGAGGTCGATCCGGGCGAAGGTGACGTCGGGCGGGACTGCGAAGGGTGGGGCCGGGTAGGCGTCGAGCGCCTGCCGCATGAAGTCCGCCCAGATGGGCAGGGCCGCCTGGGCGCCGCTCAGCCCGTGGGGCTCGCCGCCGTCGAAGCCGACCCAGACCAGGGTGAGCAGGGTGGGCGTGTAGCCCACGAACCAGGCGTCGCGTCCGTCGTTGGTGGTGCCCGTCTTGCCCGCGACCTCGCCAGTCACGCCCAGCTCCCGCGCCGCGGCCCCGGTGCCGCTGCTCAGGACCCCCTGGAGGAGCGAGGTCACCAGGTACGCCTCGGCGGGCGAGACGGCGACCGCCGTCTCGGGCGCCGGCGCGACGGGCGACCGGCCGTCGCCCTCGTCCACCGCCCCGAGCCCGGTGAGGGCGGCGAGCCGGCGGCCGCCGTTGGCCAGGGGCAGGTAGGCGCGGGCCAGCTCCAGCGGCGTGACCTCGAAGGCACCCAGCGCCATGGCCGGCACCGGCTCC
>JBBIOF010000465.1:0-2814 GCA_037443505.1 Candidatus Rokuibacteriota bacterium | reverse complement strand
GCGCCAGCAGGGTGGCCAGCACGCACGCCGCCGCGCTCGCGGCCGCGGCGCGCGGCGCCAGCGGGACCATGCCGAAAAGCAGCAGGAGGCCGCCCGCAGGCGACTCGCAGAAGAGGAGCTGCCCGTACCCCGCCGCGGCCGCCTTCCCCACCTCCCGCGCGCCCCGGCCGAGCCGGGACGCCCAGCGATCACACGAATCGCTCACGGATCTTGAGCCGTGCGGGCAGCCGGTCCCGCCCCACGAACCCGTCGATCGTCTCGGCGTCCCGCAGCAGCTCGGCGCGACCGCCGGCCGCCAGGACCACGGCGGGGCGCGCGTGGATGAACTGCATGGACTGGGAGTCCGTGTAGGCCCCGCAGTTCCTGACGACCAGGTGCTCGCCGCGCCGGAGCGGCGGCAGGCGCAGGCCCACCGCCAGGCAATCGACCTGCATGCAGAGCGGGCCGAAGAGCGTCACCTCCTCCACCGACAGCGGCGTGGCGCGAGTGGGCGCGATGTCCAGCGCGGTGTAGTACGCGGTGGGCAGGAGATGGACGCCCGCGTCGAGCACCGCCGCCCTGGCGCCGCCCGGCAGCCGCTTCATCGCCACCACGGTGGTGACCAGGAAGACCGCGTGCTCGACCACCGCGCGGCCGGGTTCCAGCACCAGGCGGGGACGGCTCGCCAGGCGGCGCAGCCCGGCCACCAGCGGGCGGGTGACCGCCTCGGCGAACGCGGGGAACACGCGCTCGGGATCGATGGCGGCCAGGGTCCGCGCGTGGCGGTGGCGGTTGGGGAAGCCGCCCCCCAGGTCCAGCGCCTCCCAGCGCACTCCCGCCTGGCGCTCGAAGCGCGCCATGAGGGGCAGCAGCAGCTCCAGGAGCTTCGTGTAGGCGGCGGGGTCGGGGAGGTCGGTGCCGAGGTGCGCGTGCAGGCTGCGCAGCCGGAGCCCGGGCGAGGCGACCACCCGCCGGCACGCCTCCTCCGCCAGCCCGTCCTCCAGGCCGAAGCCGAACTTCTCCCAGGGCGTCTCGGTCACCCGCGCGCCGACGCGGAGCCCGACCGGCACCACCAGGCCCTCGGCCCGGGCGATCTCCTCCAGGACGGCCAGCTCGTCGAACGTGTCCACGTTGATCCAGGCGCCGTCCTTGGCGGCGCGGCGCAGATCGTCCTCCGCCTTCCAGGGACCGTTGAAGACGATGCGGCTGCCCGGCACCCCGAGCCGCTCGGCCATCTCGTACTCCAGGCCGGAAACCACTTCGGCCCAGGCCCCCTCCTGGTGGAGGATGGCGCGGATCCCGGTGAGGTAGTTGGTCTTGTACGAGTAGGCGACCTTGGTGTCGGGGTAGAGCGCGCGGAACGCGGCGCGGAAGTCGCGGAACTCCCGGCGCAGGCGCGACTCGGAGACGACGAAGAGCGGGGAGCCGAAGCGCCGCACCAGCCCGCCCACGTCGCACCCGTCGATCTCCTCCACCACGGTGGTGGGCACCAGCGGCGCCCGCGTGTTGAGCGCCACGCCCGAGTACTTGCTGATCGCGCCGAAGACGTGGCGCGTGAGCGTGGGCGGCTCCCACGGCCGACGCGCAGCCGGCGCCCGGTCACGCGACATTGCCGCCCACCGTCCCTTCCACCGCGAGCGCCGCCATGCGCTCGACCGGCGCGGTGGCGTCCCAGGCCATGCGCACGTAGAACGTGCCCGCCCGGGGCTCGAGCGCCCGGACGCGCTCGCCGCGCGCCAGGCGGACCGCGGCCCAGGGGAGGTTCGCGCCCGCGCCGGCGGAGAGGTACACCCAGGCCGGGAAGCGGGGGTTGACCTCGATGAGGAAGGGGCCCCGTCGCGGGTGGCGGATGACCTCGAGCTCGAAGGGCCCCACCCAATCCAGGGCCTCGGCGAAGCGGGCGGCGAGCGACTCCAGGGTGCGGTCCCGGACCGCAGTGCCGCCCCAGGTGTTGCCGTTCATGGTCCGGATCTCCTTTCTCACGACCACCGTCCCGACGACGCGGTGGGCGCGGTCGGCGACGGCGGCGATCCCGAACTCCTCGCCCTGGATCCGCTCCTGGGCCAGCAGCGGGAAATTCCAGGTCGCGGCCAGCCGCCAGGCCACCACCCGCGCCTCCTCGGCCGAGCGAACCACGCGCGCGTCGGCCACGGGGCCCTTGAGCACGAAGGGCAGGCCGAGCTCCCGCTCGACGTCCGGCAACTCCCAGACACCCGCCACGGGACGCGTGCGGGGCAGCCGGAAGCCCCTGGCGGCCAGGGCCGGCAGCCGCGACTTCACCACCGCCGCCAGCGCGGCCGGCGAGGGCAACAGCGTGGCGATCCCGGCCTCGGCGAGCCGGGGCGACAGCGAGGCGACGACCGGCACCTCGATGTCGAGCGTGGGCACGAGGGTGTCGGCACCGCCCTCGCGGCATTGCTCGATCAGCGCCTCCGGGTACCCGGTGTCCTCCCTCGACGGGAAGGGCAGCAGGCGGATCTCGTCCCACACGCCGTCCACGTAGACCGCGGTGGCCAGGACCTCGTGGGTGAGGCCTACCAGGCGCGGCGGGGCCGGCGCCTCGAGGAGCGCCCGGGCCACGGTGAGCCCGGGCGAGGGATTGTCGGAGGCGTTGAGTCCGGTGACGGCGACCACGCCGGCACGCTCGGGCCCGGCCGGGGCGGCCGCGCGCGGGGCGGCCCCGGACAGGAGGTGGCGCCGCACCCCGCGCTCGGTGAGCCCGGCCAGCGGGTTGGCGGGGAACGTCCGCTCGACAAGCGCGCCGGCGAAGAGCAGGCCGGGCCGCGCGCGGCGCGGCTCGAAGTCCTCGCCCAGCGCGAGTCTCACCAGCGCCTC
>JBBIOF010000464.1:0-2815 GCA_037443505.1 Candidatus Rokuibacteriota bacterium | reverse complement strand
GGCGGCGGCGGCGCGCCGCGGCGCGGGCCGTACTTCTCGCGCCAGAAGGAATCACGGCCCCACACCGGCGGGACCTCGTCGAAGTCGTGCGGGGGAGGCGGGGACGAGGTCCGCCATTCCAGGGTCCGCCCGTCCCAGGGGTCGGCCGGCGCCGTCGGCGGCCGCCGCAGGCTCAGCAGGGCGTTGATGGCGAAGAGCAGCACCGCCACCGCGATCCCGAAGGCGCCCGCGGTGGACACCAGGTTCCAGAGACCCCACCCCGGCTCCGCCGGGTAGGTGTAGATGCGGCGCGGCATGCCGATGGCACCCAGGTAGTGCTGGGGGAAGAAGGTTACGTTGAAGGCGACCAGCATGACCCAGAAGTTCCACCGTCCCAGCCGCTCGCCCAGGAACCGCCCCGTCATCTTGGGCCACCAGTAGTACGCGCCGGCGAACAGGCCGAAGAGGCTGCCCCCGATGAGCACGTAGTGCAGGTGGGCCACCACGAAGTAGCTGTCGGTCTGCTGGAGGTCCACGGGCGGCGAGGCGTGCATGACGCCGGAGAGGCCGCCGATCGTGAAGGTGGCGATGAGGCCGGCCGCGAAGTGCAGGGCCGTGGTCGGCCGGATGGCGCCGCCCCAGAGCGTCGCCAGCCAGTTGAAGATCTTCACGCCGGTGGGGATGGCGATGAGCATGGTGCCGATGGAGAACGCCGTGTCCGCCACGGGACCCATGCCGGCGGCGAACATGTGGTGGCTCCAGACGCCGAAGCCGAAGAACCCGATCAGCACGCCCGAGTAGATCACCACCGGCGCGCCGAACAGGGGCTTGCGCGCGAACGTGGGCAGCACCTCCGACACGATGCCGAAGGCGGGGAGGATCAGGATGTAGACCTCGGGGTGGCCGAAGATCCAGAACAGGTGCTGCCAGAGGTGCAGGTCGCCGCCCGCCGCCACGTCGTAGAAGTGGGTGCCGAAGAACCGGTCGAACAGCAGGAAGATCAGGCCCACGGTGATGGGGGGGAAGGCCAGCACCACCAGGAACTGGACCACCAGGGTCATCCACACGAACAGGGGCATGCGCATCAGCGTCATGCCCGGGGCCCGCATGTTGAGGATCGTGACGATGAAGTTCACCGCGGCGATCACCGACGAGGCGCCCAGCACCTGCAAGCTCAGCAGCCAGAAGTCGACGCCGGGGCCGGGGGAGAATTGTCGTGAGGTCATGGTCGCGTAGCAGAACCATCCGGCGTCTGGCGGTGTCTCGGTCATGAAGCTCGCGTTTAGCAGCACGCCGCCCGCCAGGAAGATCCAGTAGGACAGGGCGTTCAGCCGGGGGAAGGCCACGTCCCGGGCGCCGATCATCAGCGGGACCAGGTAGTTGAAGAAGGCGGCGCTGAACGGCATCACCGCCAGGAACACCATGGTGGTGCCGTGCATGGTGAACAGCGCGTTGAACGTCTCGGGGCCCACCACGCGGCCGGCCGGGCGGGCCAGCTGGAGCCGGATGAGGAGCGCCTCGACGCCGCCCAGCAGGAAGAAGGCGAAGGCGGTCACCCCGTAGAGGATGCCGATCCGCTTGTGGTCCACCGTGGTGAGCCAGCCCCGGAGACCGGTGGCGGCGGGCGCGTGGACGCGGCCGAGGTCGAGGGCGGTGGTGGCCATCACCTGAGGCTCCCGAGGTAGGCGGCCACCGCCCGTGCCTCGGCCTCCGTCAGGCCCAGGCCGGGCATCTTCGCCCCCGGCTTGAGGGCCGCCGGGTCGCGGAGCCAGGCGGCGACGGCGTCGGGCGTGTTGGGCAGCGTGCCGGCGGCCAGGGTGGTGCGGCTGCCGAAGTGCGTGAGGTCGGGCCCCAGCACGCCGGCGGACACGCCGCGGATGGTGTGGCAGCCCACGCAGGCGCTGCGCGCGTAGATCGCCTTGCCCCCGGCGGCCTCGCCGGCGGGCTCGGCCGCGGGCGCCCGCTGCCCCGTCACCCAGCGCTCGAAGGCCTCGGGCGGCTCCACGATCACCAGGAACGCCATGTTCGCGTGGGCCGTGCCGCAGAACTCGGCACACTGCCCGGAGTACACGCCGGGCGCCTCCGGCGTGAAGGTGAGGCGGTTCACGCGGCCCGGGATCACGTCGCGCTTGCCGGCCAGCCGGGGCACCCAGAAGCTGTGGATGACGTCCTGGCCCTCCAGGCGCAGCGTCACCGGGCGGCCGGCGGGCAGGTGCATCTCGTTGGCGGTCACCACCCCGAGGGCCGGGTACCGGAACTCCCACCACCACTGCCAGCCCCGCACCACGACCTCGAGGGCGCCGGGCGGCGGCGGGGCCTGGGTGCTGAAGATCACCCGGACGGTCGGCACGCCGATGACCAGCAGGACGAGCGCCGGCGCCACCGTCCACCCGATCTCCAGCAGGGTGTGGCCCCGGGTCTGGGGCGGGATCGGCGCGCCGGGGCGGGCCCGGTACCGCGCGAGCACCCAGGCGAGCACCAGGATCACGACCAGCAGGATGCCCGCGGCGACCCACACCAGGAGGGCGTAGACGTCGAGGATCGCCCGCGCGACGTCCGAACGGGCGACGACCGTGCTCTGGCGCGCGTCCCAGGCGCAGCCGCCGAGCGCGCCAGCCAGGCCGACGAGACCCGGCGTGATCCCCCGGCCCCTGGTGATGGGCGCGATCAGGATGCGCACGCGGATCAATTCTCACCCCCGTCGGCGGGCGGCGCAAGAGAACGAGGCGCCCGGACCCCGTGCGGGACCCTCGCGGGCGCGGCAGGGGCCGCACGTCAGGCCGGGGCGCGTCAGGCGGAGGGGGAGCCGGAGCCGGGCGGGCCCGGGCGGGCCGCC
>JBBIOF010000463.1:0-2845 GCA_037443505.1 Candidatus Rokuibacteriota bacterium | reverse complement strand
CCCAGGTGCTGGAGCGCGCGGGCGGCGATCTTCCGCCAGGCCCCCGGCATGTCGACCCGCTCCCGCCGGTGCCGCTCGGGGTCGCTCCAGAACCAGCGGCTGGCCTCGGCGACCGCCGCCGCCAGGGCGTGGTGGTCGATCCCGCGGGGCCCGGCCACGGCCTGGCAGGCCGACTCCCAGCAGGCCGCCGCGGGGCCCGAGTAGTCGAGCAGCGTGTCGTCGAGATCGAAGAGGACGGCCTTCACAGCGGCCATTCCTCCCGGCGGAACCCCATCTCCCAGAACATCCACTCGTAGCGGCTGGTGGTCACGAAGTGACGGCCCATCGCCCGGCGCTCGGCGACGCCCAGGCGGGTGGCCACGGCGTCGGTCGCCTCCAGCACGCCGCGGACGACGCCGCCGAACTCCTCCGACGCGTACGTGCCGATCCAGCGCTGGTAGAGCGGCTCGGGCGAGCCCCGGCGCTCGAGCGCCCGGCCCACCTCCCAGTAGATCCAGTAGCAGGGCAGCAGCGCGGCCATGGCCTCGTGGAAGGGCGCGCCGTAGGCGACCGCCAGGAGGTAGCTCGTGTAGGCCAGGGTGGTGGGCGCCAGCGGGGTCGCCGCCACGTCGGCCGGCGAGAGCCCGAACTCCTTGAAGAAGCTCTCGTGCAGCGCCCGCTCCACCTTGAGGGCGCCCGCCGCGTGCTCGTTGAACATGATGATCCACTCGTCCTCGGGGGCCCGGGCGGCGGCCAGCGACAGGGCGCGGGCAAACTCGCGCAGGTACAGGGCGTCCTGCACGGCGTAGAACCGGAAGCTCTCGCGGGGCAGCGAGCCGTCCGTGAGCCCGCGGACGAACGGGTGGCGCAGGATCGCCGCGTAGATCGGCTCGATGGACCGCCAGAGCTCCCGCGTGAACGCCATGGCCACCCGTTATGATACGCGCCGGAGGACGGGAGATGCTGGCACTGCGCCTCGGGGGCGAGACGGCGGTCGCCGGGGGGCAAGGCCCCGGCTCCGGCGGCCCGACGGGCCTCTTCACGACGGGCCCCTTCCGGTGTCATATACGGCGATGGGCCACCAGCCGTTCGAGACCATCGTGGAGGCGCACCACGGGGAGATCTACCGCTACCTCGTCCGGCTGACCGCCCGGACGAGCGAGGCGGACGACCTGTCCCAGGAGACCTTCCTCAGGGCCTACCGGGCGTACCGATCCCTGTCGCCGGACGCCAACGTCCGCGCCTGGCTGTTCACCATCGCCACCAACCTCGCACGGAACCACTTCCGGTCCGAGAAGCGCCGGCGGCGGGCCCACGCGGCGGTCCGCGCGGCCCGGGTGGAGGCCGACAGCACCAGCCCGGACGGCGAGACGCTCTTCAACGAGGCCCGGAACCGCGTGGACGGGATCGTGGCAACCCTGCCCCTCAAGCAGCGGGCCGCCTTCGTGCTGCGGAAGGTGCACGACCTCGACTACGACGCGATCGCCCGGAGCCTCGGCTGCTCGGCGGAGAGCGCCAGGAGCCACGTGTTCCAGGCGCTCCGCAAGATCCGCCGCGGCCTGGCCGACCACGCACCGGCGCGCCTGGAGCTCCAGCCATGAGCCGAAACCGACCCGACTGCGCCGACATCGAGCAGGACCTGATCGCCGCCGCCGTGGGCGAGGCCGACCCGGCGGCGCGGCGCCGCGTGGAGGCCCACGTGGCGCGCTGTGCGCCGTGCGGGGGAGAGCTCCGGCAGTACCGTGCCATCGACGGCGCCCTCGACACCTGGCGACGGGCTTCCCCGCCCGCCGCGGCGGTCCGCCGCGCGCGGAAGCGGCTCGAGACGGAGCTCGAGCGCCTCCACCGCCGCACCCTCGCCTACCGCATCTTCCCCTCACCCCTGGGCAACATCCTGATCGCCGTGTCGGACCACGGCGTCTCCCTCCTCGAGTACCTGGGCCGGGCCCGGGACCTCGACCGCTCCCGCCTGGCCCACCTCGACCTGGAGGCGCGGGAGGACGGCGCCGAGATCGAGAAGCTCTACCGCGAGCTGATGGAGTACCTGGAGGGCCGCCGGCGCCGGCTCGAGTGGCCGCTCGACCTCCGCCTGGCCCGGAGCGACTTCCACCGGGCCGTCCTGCGCATCACCGCCGGCATCCCGTACGGGGCCGTCACGTCCTACGCGGGGGTGGCCAGCGCCCTCGGCAGGCCCGCGGCGACGCGCGCCGTGGCACAGGCGCTCCGCTGGAATCCGGTGCCGATCGTGGTCCCCTGCCACCGCGTGATCGGCGCCTCCGGCGCGCTCACCGGCTACGCCGGCAATCGCGTGGGCCTCAAGGAGCGGCTGCTGGCCACCGAGGGCATCCGCATCGAGCGCGCCGACCGCGAGCTCCGCGTGCCCCGCGAGGCGATGTACGTGCGCACCACCGACGGCGGCTACTACTGCCTGCCCTCCTGCTCCTGGCTGGGGCGCGTGCGGCACCCGAACCGCCTGGTCCTCTTCGGCTCCCGCGAGGGCGCCGAGGCCGCGGGGCTCAGGCCCTGCGGCGAGTGCCGCCCCGACCTGCACCCGCTGACCGCGTGACCGCCCCCCGTTTCACGGGCGCGCCCGTCCGGGGTCTCACTGGACGAGGAGGCGCTGATGGTCACGCTGCTCACGGTCCTCGCCGTCACCCTCGTCCCGTACGCCGCGATCGTCGTCCTGCTCCTGCTGGCCGAGCACGCGCGGCGGGCGCGCGACGAGTGCCGCCTGCGCCAGATCGCGGTGACCGACGCCATCCACCGCGAGGTCGGGGCCGTGGTGGCCCCGGTCGTGAGCCGGGGCGTCCTCGGGCCCTGGCGCGTGCGCATCGCGGTCCCGCTGGATCGCCCGGCCCTCGTGGGC
>JBBIOF010000462.1:0-2849 GCA_037443505.1 Candidatus Rokuibacteriota bacterium | reverse complement strand
CGCCTCCCAGCGCCGCCCGGCAGGCGGCCAGGACCGCGTGCTCCGGCGGCTCCGGCGCCCTCAGGGCAGGTCGACGACGATCAGGGTGTTCGTGGAGGGCCCGACCGCGGCGCTGGTGGCCACGGCGACCCTGGACGCGGGATCCCAGGCCACGTCGGAGGGGGCCACGGCGCCGCCGGCGCCCAGCTGCAGCACGTCGCGCACGGCACGCGCGCCCAGGTCGAGCAGCACGATCTGGTTGCCCCGGGTGTGGGTGACCATGGCGCGGTCCGTCGCCGGATCCACCGCGACGCCCGTGGGCTCCTCCCCGGTGGGGACGGTGGCCACCAGCGCTCCGCGCCCTGCGAGGTCCACGATGGACACGGTGCCGTCCAGGGCGTTGGTGACGACGAGCCGGTTGGTCGCCGGATTCACCGCCGCGAAGGTCGGGCCCACGCCGACCGTCACGGTGCCGGTGACCCGGCCGCGCGCGATGTCCACCAGGTGGACCCGGCCGGGGTTCGAGAAGTCGCCCTGGTCCACCACCGCCGCGACGCCGGTGGCGGGGTTGACCGCGACGAACGCGGGGCTCTCGGCGCGCGGCAGCGGGATCGTGGCCGCCACCCGGCCGGTGGCCAGGTCCACCACGAGCACGGACAGGCCGAGGATGTCCGTGACGACGGCCTGCCCCGTGCCGGGGTTGATGGCCACGCCGAAGGGGAACGCCCCGGCGGGCAGCGGCACCGATGTCACCACGCTGGCAGCCGGGTTGCTCCGGTCCGCGCGGACGACGTCCACCCGCCCCTGGAACGGCACGGAGACCACGAGCGTGCCCGTGACGGGATCGCCGTCGAGATCACCCAGGAGCCCGGACGGGGTCGGGCCCGTCAGGGTCAGCGAGCCCGCGAGGCCGCGGCCGGCCGGGGCCAGGTCGGCGAACTGCAGCACGCCCTGGTCGGGCACGACGGCCGCCGCGAAGGCCGGGCCGGCCAGCGCCACTCGCTCCGGGTGGCCGGCGGGGACAGCCAGCGTCGTCACCGCGTAGCCGGGCGGCAGCGCGGGGTTCGTCACCGTGAAGGGCTGGCTGAACGACTCGCCCCCTCCGGGCTCCGGGTTGAAGACCCGCACGGCGAAGATCCCGTCCGTGGCGAGCAGCGCTCCGGGGATCCTCGCGTTGATCTGCACCGGCGGGTTCTCCGCGAACGGCGTGCTGGGGAGCAGGGAGCACGCGCCGAGCGGCGAGGTCGCCGAGGGGCAGAAGTACACCGTCGACCCCAGGACGAACTCGCTGCCCAGGAGCACCACCTCCGTGTCGCCCGACCCGCGCGCGACGTTGTTCGGCGTCACGCTGCTGAGGACCGGCACCGGGTTGGCCACCGTGAACGGCAGGGCGCCGGACCTGATGCCGCCCGGGTTGACCACGGCGACGTCGACGACCCGGCCGTCGGCCAGGAGGGCCCCCGGCACGGTGGTCCGCGCCTGGGTGGGACCATCCACCACGGTGGCGAGCCGGGCCCCGCCGAACTCGATGGCCGCGCCGGGCAGGAACCCGGAGCCGAACGCGGTGAGCGGCAGGTCCAGGAAGCGGGCCTCGCCGCCGGCCGGCAGGAGGCCGGTCAGGACCGGCGCGGCGATCGCCCCGACGGTGAGCGGCAGCGCGTTGGATGTCCGGTCGCCGACCGTCACGGAGACGGACACCGTGCCCGGCACGCTCAGCAGCGCGGCCGGGACGGTGACCGTGATGCGCGTGGACGTGACCGTTCCGGGAGCGAGGCGGGCATCGTTCACGTTGACCACCGCCCCCGGCGCGAAGCCCGTGCCCGCGAGGCCGATGACCGCGGGGCTGCCGGCGGGCACGGTGGCGGGGTCCAGCGCCGTCAGGCGGAGCGCGGCGCATGGCGTCTCCAGCAGCGAGAGCGTGTCATCCGTGCGGCCCGTCACCGCGGCGACGCACCCCGCGACGGCGACGCCCCGCGGGTGCCGGCCGACCGTGGCGTGCCCGGTGACCTCGCCCGTCCATGGATCCACCGCGAGGAGGTCGTCCTTGTCGGTGGTGACGAGCACCGCGCCGGCGCCGGGAGCCGCCGCCACCGCGGTGGGACGGTGCTCGAGCCGCACGGTCCGTCGCCACTCCACCTGGTCGGCGTCGTCGAGGCCCAGCAGGATCAGGCTCTTCGCGGTCGGGCTGACCACCGCCAGCGTGTTGGTCCCCACGTCGAACGCGACGCCCTCCGGGTGGAGCCGGGGACCGTCCCCGAGGCCGGAGCGGAGCGCGATCACCGACACCGCCCGCGGGATGCCGGCCACGCTGAGCAGCGTCACCGTGTCGTCGCCGCGGTTGGTCACGGCCGCCAGCCCGGTGGCCGGGTTGACGGCGATGCCCGACGGCTGGCGGCCCACCGGGATCGCGGCGGTCTCGGTTCCCGTGACCAGGTCCAGCACCGAGACGCTGTGCGACGCCTGGTTGGCCACCAGCGCCAGCGGCAGCCCCGGGTGGGCTGCGACCGCCACGGGACGCCGGCCGACGCGGATCGTCCTGGTGACGCTGCGCGAGGCCAGGTCCACCACCGCCACGGTGTGGGAGGCCGCGTTGGCGACCAGCGCCTGGCGCCCCGCGGGGTGGACCGCCACGGCGACCGGGTGGAGGCCGACCGCGACCTCCGTCACGGGACCACCCCCGAGCGGGACGATCGACACGGAGCCGGCATTGCGGTTGGCCACCACCGCGTCGCGCCCGTCGAGATCGACGCCGATGGGATGCCGGCCCACCACCACCGTCCTGTCCACGACGAGCTGGTCGCCCGCGGGCGCGGTCGCCCCGCGGGGCCCCGCCGCGGCGGGAACCGCGGTCGAGGCGACGAGCACCGCGA
>JBBIOF010000461.1:0-2884 GCA_037443505.1 Candidatus Rokuibacteriota bacterium | reverse complement strand
GCGGGTGCGCGGGGTCAGGGCGCGCTCCGCGGCCGCCACGTCCAGGGCGAAGGTGTCGGGCTCGATGTCCACGAAGACGGGGACGGCCCCGGCCATGAGGATGGTGGAGGCGGAGGCGACGAAGGAGAAGGCCGGGGTCAGCACCTCGTCCCCGGGACGCACGCCCAGCGCGGCCAGGGCCAGACGCAGCGCGTCGGTGCCCGAGGCGACGCCCACGGCGTGGCGGACGCCGGCGCGCGCGGCCAGCTCGCGCTCCAGGGCCTCCCCCTCGCCGCCGAGGACGAACCGCGAGGAGTCCAGCACCCGGCCCACGGCCTCGAGCAGCTCCACCCGGAGCGCGGCGTGCTGGCGGGTGAGGTCGATGAAGGGGATCACTGCGCGCCGCCGCGGGTGCCGCCGATGCGGGTGCCCGTGGTGATGGGGGCCCCCACGCCCAGCAGGTTCAGGGCGAACCGCAGCTCGTCCTCGTCGTTGTGGCGGGAGACGTACTCGAGGGTGAAGGCCCAGCACTGCCACTTGAAGTCCAGGGCCACCCGGTTCTCCACGAAGACGTCCGCCCGGGTGTCCCAGTTGGTGGAGACCCGCGTCGCGAGGTTCCGCGTCAGCTCGGCCGAGAGGCTGCCCTGCAGGAAGCTGACGGTGGTGCGGCTCTGCCGGGCGCCGGCGGGGTCCACCACCACCTCCTCGCGGGACATCCGGGTGCCCACCGACGCGGTCAGCCGGGGGACGCTCACCGACAGGTCGGTGTTGGCCGTCTTCAGCCCCTCCCCGTACACGTTGTAGCTGGCGTCGGCGCGGAACCGGAGCACCCGGTTGGGGTCGATGATCAGGTCGCCGGTGACGTTGCCCAGGGGGCGGTCCTCGTTCAGGAGCTCGTAGGAGTGCCCCAGCGTGAACCGCACCAGCTCCCAGCGGACCGGCTCCGTCCCCTCCGGCGCCACCGTCCGGGCGCGGATCCGGTTGGTCAGGGAGTACGTGAAGGCGCTGGTCTCTGCCACGGTGTCGACGGAGTCCCACTGGGGCAGTCGCGTGCCCCGTGTCGTCCCCTCGCGGCCGATGCGCACCAGGTCCGAGCCGTCACGCCACGTGTAGTTCACGCGGGGCTCGATGGAGTGCAGCACGGCGTCCACGCCGGCGAACCCGCCCAGGTCGAACACGCGGGCCGCGCGCGCCTCGACGTCGCTGCCCAGCTCCACCAGGCGCCGCACCCGCGGGTCGCCGTCCGTGATCTCCACCGTGACGCCGCCGTCGCGGGTGGTCCGCGTCCCGGTCACGCCCGTCTCGTAGCCCGTCAGGCGCCCGGCCACGAAGGGGGTCAGGGTGAAGAAGCCGAATACCGGCACCGGCCGGGCGATGCGGGGGAAGACGTCCACCCGGGCGCCGTCGGAGCCCACGTCGCGGACGAAGTTCACCGCGCTCGACTCCACCTCGTAGAGGATCCCGGTGGCCCCGGGCAGCGGCTGGCGCACGCCCTGGAGGCGGATCTCCGGCAGCCGCTGGAGCTCCACGGGCCGGCGGGTGGTCAGGTCCTGGTACCAGAACAGGTTGCCCACCAGGTTCCAGGCGGGCCAGCTCCGCGTGAGGAAGACGTTGGACTCCACGCGCTGGGCGCTCCGCTCGGGCAGCGGGTCGCCGTAGTCCTTGAAGACGAAGTCGTCGGTGACGGCGTTGACGTCGGCGCGGAACCCGAGCCCGCCGCCGGGCAGCCACTCGTGCTTGAAGCTCACCCAGCCCCGGTTGTCGTCGCGGCCCGTGGGCACCTCCTCGCCCGTCTCCGTCTCGGGGTCGTCCCGCTCGGTCTCCTTGATGAAGAACCCGCTCAGCATCCCCTGGTTCGTGGAGGACAGCAGGTACCGGTACTCGAGGCCGAGCCCGAAGCCCCGCTTCTCGTAGGCGTCGAAGGTGATGGTGGCGTCCTGGCTGTCGGAGATGGCCCAGAAGAAGGGCACCTCGGCGAACAGGCCCTTGCGGCTCGAGCTGCCGAACCGGGGGAACAGGAACCCGGTCTGCCGCTCGCGGCGGATGGGGGCCGCGAAGAACGGGATGAACGGCACCACGGGCACGTTCCGGACCCAGAACGAGGCGCCGGTGCCGTACAGGATGTCCTCCAGGTCGGCCGTGGCCTCGCCGAAGCGGAACGACCAGGCCGGGGGGTCATCCTCGCACGTGGTGAAGATGCCCCGGCGGACGCGGTAGACGCTGGGATCGAGCCGCTCCATGCGCTCCCCGGCGATGCGGTAGTACGGCGAGGCGTGGGCGCTGCCGTCGTGCACGACGCCGGTGCCCGTCTTGAGGTTGTAGTCGATGCGCTCGCCCGTCAGCCGGTCGTCGCCGTCGTAGAAGACCACGCGCCCGGTCGCCACCGAGGCGCCCGTCTCGCGGTTGATCTCCACCCGGTCGGCCGTCAGGCGCGCCGTGCCCCGCGTGATCTCGACGTTCCCCGTGGCGATCAGCAGGTTGTCGGGCCCGATCTCCTCGAGCCGGTCGGCGGTCACCGTCACGTCACCGCCCGGTGCCGGGACGGTGACGGCCGCCGGCGCCGGCTGCGCCCGCACCGCGGCGTGGTCGAGGACGGCGCCGGCCAGGGCGAGACCGGCGAGGAGGGAGAGCACGGAGCGGACCGTCGCCATTCGGTGTCTCGAAAGCCCTCACGAACAAAGGGACTCCATGCTAGCAGCCCCGTTTTCGACGGGGCAAGGTTTATCGCCTCCGCCGCCGAGGGCGGCGAGCACCTCGCCGACGAGGAAGAGCGAGCCCGCGACACAAACGATGGGGGTCGCCGGCGGCGAGGTCGCCAGCGCTAGTGCCTCGGCCGCGGACGGGGCCGTCTCGACCACCGGCACCGACGCCGGCGCGCGGGCCAGGAGCGCCCCGGGGTCGGCCG
>JBBIOF010000460.1:0-2903 GCA_037443505.1 Candidatus Rokuibacteriota bacterium | reverse complement strand
CCCGAACCCGATGCCGGCGTTGAGCAGGAGGGCGGCGAGGATGGCGAGGCTCTCGCCGTGCTCGCCCACGGCGGCGGCCACCGCCGCGGCGCCCAGGAGGAGCAGGACCACCAGGCTCCGGAACTGGTCGAGCGCCAGCCGCCAGAGCGGGCGCTCGCCCGCCTCGCCCACGCGGTTCGGTCCCACGCGGGCGAGCCGCCGCTGCGCCTCCACGGGGCTCAGCCCATGAGCCGCGTCGCTCCGCAGCGTGGCCAGGACGCGCCCGGCGTCCAGCGCGTGCCAGGCCTGGGCGCTCCGGGGCCGGAAGTCCTCATCGACCTGCACGTGGCTCAACACGTGCCGATCTCCGCAAGGAGGGTGCCACGGGGACGTCCAGGAATATCGGGGCTTTCGCGCCGGGCCGCATGATGCGCCGCCGCCCCGTTGTGGTCCCGCCGCCTCACGGCCGCCGGCGGGTCTTCCCCGGGGACGTGGACGAGCAGATCGCGGCCGTCTCGGCCACCCGGCTGCACAACATCGCCGGCAAGTACACGGGCAAGGACGATCCGGTCGCCATCGTGAGGACCCAGGGCATCTTCCCCGCACCCGAGGAGATCATCGAGCCCTACCTGCTCGGCCACTACGTGGCGGGCGGCTGCCGTGGCTCCCACGTGCTGCCGCTGATGCCCGTACCCATCAACACCACGCTGGCCGGGGCGTACTGCCTGCCCGTGGTCTCGTGCCTGGCCTTCTCCATGGACCCGGACGGGCGGTTCACCCGCGAGTACGTGGACGTGTTCGGCAACGCGGCATGGGACGCCACCCGGCTGGAGGTGCAGCGGAAGGCCGGCGAGTGGCGGCGCGGGCGCCCGGCCCTGACCGGGGGCCTGCCGGACGTCCCGATCCGCGCGGCCTGACGTCGTCATCCCCGATCTCGTGCCGCCGGGACTCGGGGCCTCGAGGCCTGCCGCCGGCTCCGCGAGGATCCCGAGACCGCTTCGACCCCCGGCCATAGTTCCTGCGGCCTATTCGCCTCCTCCGAAGCGCCCGGTGAGCCGGCGTGACAGGAATGTTACCGGCTCGTCTCCGACTGGTGACCTGCACCGCCGATCCCCTCCTTCGAGGGGCCGCACGCCGTGACTGCGAAAGTGCTCGTCGTGGACGACAGCCGCGAGCTCGTGGACCTGCTCTGCGAGCAGCTGGAGAAGAACGCGTTCCAGTGCCTGCGCGCCGGGGAGGGCCTGGGAGCCCTCCGCCTGGCCCGGGCGGAGCGCCCGGATCTCGTCATCCTGGACCTCATGCTCCCCGGGCTCGGCGGGCTCGAGGTCTGCCGGCGCCTGCGGCAGGACCCGGGGACGGCCGAGGTGCCCGTGCTGATGCTGACCGCCCGGGGCGAGGAGCTGGACCGCGTGGTGGGCCTCGAGATCGGGGCCGAAGACTACGTGACCAAGCCGTTCAGCGTCCGGGAGGTGGTGGCGCGGGTCAACGCCATCCTGAGGCGCATCGGCCGGGGGCCCGCCGCCGCGCCCCGCCGGATCGGGGCGCTCGAGATCGACGAGCCGCGGCGCGAGGTCCGCCTGGACGGCCACGCGCTGGACCTGAGCGCGCGGGAGTTCGACCTGCTCCTCGCCCTCGTCGAGGCCCGGGGCCGCGTCCTCACGCGGGACCAGCTCTTCGCCCGCCTTGCCGGCGTCGCGGCCACGCCCCGGTTCAACTCGCGGACCGTGGACATGCACGTCAGCCGGCTCAGGCGGAAGCTGGGTGCCGAGGGCCGCCGCCTGGTGACCGTCAGGGACGTCGGCTACCGGTTCGACCAGTAGCCGCCGCGGGGGCCGCGAGCCCCTCCCGTCTTTTTACCCGTCCGTTACGCGCTCGCGACGCGCCGTGCACCGGCGCTGCCGTCCACCGGGCCGAGGTGAGTGAATGACCACGGTCCTGATCGCCGATCCCGACCCCGACATCCTGGACCTGCTGCGCGACGCCCTCGAGCTGGAAGGGCTCGACTGCCTGCTCGCCACCGACGGCCCGGCCGTGCTGGCGCTGGCCCGGACCCGGCGCCCCGGCCTGGTGATCGTCGAGGCCGGCCTGCCAGGCATCGGCGGCGCCGAGATCTGCCGGCGGCTCCGGCGCGACCCCGCCACCGCGACGGTCCCGATCCTGCTGCTGACGGGCGGCGCCCGGCCGGCCAGCGGTCCGCCGGCGGTGGGCGACGCCGACGCCTATCTCCCCAAGCCCTTCGATCTGTCCGAGCTGGTCGCCCTGGCCCGGAGGCTGATGGGCGGGCGATGACGGCGTCGGTCCTGGTCGTCGACGACAACCCCGGCGTCGTCGACCTGCTGTGCGGGCAGCTCCGGAGTGCGGGCTACCGGTGCCTGGCCGCCTCGGACGGGCCGGCCGCCCTGGCGTTGGCCGCGGCCGGCCCGCTCGACCTGGTCGTCCTGGACCGCGTGCTGCCCGGCATCGACGGCCTCGAGGTCTGCCGGAGGCTCCGGAGCGATCCGCGGACCGCGCGCATCCCCATCCTGATGCTCAGCGGCTGCGCGGACGAGGTGGACCGCATCGTCGGCCTCGAGGTGGGCGCCGACGATTACGTCACCAAGCCCTTTGCGGTACGGGAACTGCTCGCCCGCGTCGGCGCCCTCCTGCGCCGGACGCGGTCCCCGACCCTCTCGTGCTGGGGGCGGGCTTGCTCCAGCTGGACGAGGACTCGCGCCGGGCCAGCCTGGGCGGGCGGCCCCTGAGCCTGAGCGCGGCGGAGTTCGGGGCCCTGGCGACCCTGGTGGGGGCGGAAGGGCGGGTGGTCAGCCGTGAGGAACTGGGACGCTGGCGCAGGCACCGTGGGCGCTCCCGGGCCGCTGCGCGCTCCGTGGACATGCTGGTGAGCCGCCTGCGCCGGCGGCTGGGGCCGGACGGCCCGCGCATCG
>JBBIOF010000459.1:0-2916 GCA_037443505.1 Candidatus Rokuibacteriota bacterium | reverse complement strand
TCACCGCGCGCGCCACGTCGGCTTCCCGCGCCGTGAGGCCCAGCGCGCGAAGCGCGCCCGGCGTCTCCGTGGGCCGAGCCGGCTCCAGCAGGATCAGCGTGCGCGGCGCCCCATCCTCCCCCGGCACCCGCTCGGCCGATAGCCGCCAGGCCGCGGCGCCGTCGCCGCAGGAAAGGACGGCGAACGGCACCGTGAGGACCGCGTCGCCGTCCCCCTCGAGCGTACGGTCCAACAACCGGGCCAGCCACCGGAGCCCCCCCAGCGGGGCGGCCCGGCCCCGGGTGCCCGACCCGGCCAGGAAGCGCTCGGCCACGCCGTTCGCCAGCGCGATCCGACCCTCGCCGTCGAGGAGCACGACGCCGATCCCCGCACCCGGCCGGGCCCTCAGCGCGGCCCGCAACCACGCAGCCCGCAGGCCGGCCCGCAGGTGGGACACGAGGCACTCCAGCAGCGTCACCTCCTCCCGGCCGTAGTCGCGCGCCCGCCGGGACAGGCACAGGTGTCCCCAGGCGGTCCCGCGGAGCGCCAGCGAGAGATGCACCTCGTGGCGCAGCCCGTAGGGCCGCAGCATGACCTCCACGTACGGATCCCGGTCGGCTCGCGAGGCCCGGAGGATCTCCTCGACGAGCAGGACCCGCCGGGGCAGAGTCGCGCACCGGCCCATGTCCGAGATCATCGACTGCAGGTAGACCCGGCGCAGGAACTCCTCGAAGGCCTCGGGCGGTCGGCCCTCATGCAGGACGTGGACAGGCAGGGCCGTCGCCGGATCGGCGGCGGGAAAGCAGAAGGCATCGAGGCCGAGCGCGGCGGTCAATCGCTCCGCGACCCTCCGCCGCAGGCTCTCGGAGTCGAACCCGCCGTAGCAGAGCCGCTTGAGCGCCGCCAGCTCGGCGCGAAACGCCGGACCCAGTCGCCGCATTCTCGCCGAAAGAGTACACCCAACCGCCGGGGCGGCCGGCCGGGCTCCCCAGGTCTGGGGATGGTCACGGGTCAGCGCTCGCACTATGTCGGTCTCGATGACCTGGCACGGGCCGCCTGCGACCGGCCCGGAAGTGAGGTGACCATGAAGCGGGCATATTCACACGGAGTGGCCATCGCCTATGAGGACCACGGCCCCCCACTCGCGCCGACCCTGCTCTGCCTGCCCGGCTGGTGCTCGAACCGGACGCTCTTCACGTCGTTCGTGGAGGCCATGGCCGGCCGGTGGCGCGTCCTGGCGCTGGACTGGCGAGCCCACGGCGACTCGGCGCAACCCCCGGGCGACTTCGGTCTGCCCGACCTCGTCGACGACGCCCTCGCGGTCGTCGCCGCCAGCGGGGCGCCGACCATCGTCCCGGTCGCCGTCTCGCATGCCGGCTGGGTGGCCATCGAGATGCGGCGCCGGCTCGGCGACCGGATTCCCGCGCTCGTGCTCGCGGACTGGCTGGTGCTCGACCCTCCGCCTCCGTTCCTCGACGCCCTCCAGGCGCTGCGGGACCAGGACCGCTGGCAACCGACGCGCGACCACCTGTTCGCCCTGTGGCTCACCGGGGCGCCGACCAGCGTGAAGGATCAGATCCGGCGCGAGATGGGCGCGTATGGCTTCGACATGTGGGCGCGCGCCGCCCGGGAGATCGCGGCCGCCTACGCCCGCCACGGCAGTCCGCTGCGCACGCTGGGCTCCATGCCTCCCACCCCGGTCCTGCACGTCTACGCCCAACCGCCCGACCCGGCGTACCTTGCGGCGCAGGAGGAGTTCGCGCGCCGCCATCCCTGGTTCACCGTGCGACGACTCACCGCCTCCAGCCACTTCCCGATGCTGGAGGTTCCCGAGGTCGCCGCCGCCGCCGTCCAGGCGTTCCTCGACGCGGCCAGGACGCCGTGACGCTCCGCCCAGAGGCGGTGGCGACCGGTCAGCGCGCGCCCAGGCACTCCCACAGGCTCACACCCAGCATTCCGAGCCCGGCCAGCCAGAGCGCCAGCCAGGCGGCGAGCTGCAGCCAGGCGAAGCCCGCCGCCACGTAGCGAATCAGCCAGGGTGCCCCCACGTCGCCCACGACCCCGAGGAACGCGGTCAGGATCACGGCCCCCTTGACGGCGCCGCCCAGCAGCGGGCTGCCGGCGAAGAGGTGGGCCAGGACCAGGAACACCACTCCCATCATGAAGGCATGGGCGTGCGACACCTCGACCAGGTGGCCGAAGGGCTTGGGGAAAGCCATGGTGTCGCCCGTCTCTCCGCCCCGGTAGTAGGTCGCGATGGCCGCCGGCGTCCACCCGATGCGTTCCGTCTGGAAGCCGAGTTGGGTCAGCAGCCCCACCGCCGTCACCACCAGGAAACCGGCGTAGATCAGGCGGAGGGAGCGTGGAGCGTCCCGCAGGCGGAAGCCCCCGGAGGCGAAGCTCTTCACGCGTGCGCTCCGGCGGCCAGCGGCTCCAGGACGAACCCGGCTGTGGCCAGGCTCCCGCAGGCGTCGATCCAGAACACCTCGGCCCGGAGGCGCTGCGCGACCGCCGCCACTGCCGACTGCCCCAGCACGAGGAGCGCGGTGGACGCGGCCTCGGCGACGGCGGCTGAGGCGGCCACGACGGTCGCCTGGGCCGGGCCGGCCACCGGCCGACCCGAGCGCGGATCCACGATGTGACCGATCGTGCGCCGCCCGAGCCGCCAGGCCCGACCCAGGCTCGAGGACGTTGAGCAGGCTCCGCGGCGCAGGCGGAACCAGCCGGCAAGTCCGCCGCACGGGTGGCGCAGGACGACCGGCCAGACGGCGTTGCCCACCGCCGCCAGGCTCGACTCCCCGAAGTTGATCAGCGCCGCCAGCCCGGAAACCCGCCCGAGCGCGCGCGCGATCTGGTCCACCGCCCAGCCCTTGGCAATGCTCCCCAGGTCGAGGGCCATGCCCGGCCGCGCCAGCCCGGCGCGGCACCCGCGTACCC
>JBBIOF010000458.1:0-2920 GCA_037443505.1 Candidatus Rokuibacteriota bacterium | reverse complement strand
CACCGGGGCGGGCCTCGAGGAGGTGGCGCCGGTGGTCCCGCTCGAGCGCGGCCCGGCCGGCCGCCCGTGGAGCGAGGACAGGGTGGGCCTCCTGCGCGCCGACGTGCGCGACCTCGACGCCATGCTGGCCGCCTGCGAGGGCGCCGACGCGCTGGTGCACCTGGCGGCCAGCACCGGCATCGCCGACTCGCTGGCCGACCCGCTCGGCCACTGCTCGGCCAACGTGCTCGGCACCGTGACGGCGCTGGAGGCGTGCCGGAGGCGGGGCGTCGCGCGCTGCGTCATCGCCTCGTCCGGCGCCGCCGTGGGGGACGTGCCGCCCCCCATGCACGAGGGCCTGGTGCCGAACCCCGTCTCGCCGTACGGGGCGAGCAAGCTCGCCACCGAGGCCTACTGCCTGGCCTACCGCGGCGCCTTCGGGCTCGCGGCGACGGCGCTCAGGTTCAGCAACGTGTACGGCCCCCACTCCGGGCACAAGACCAGCGTGGTGGCGGGCTTCATCGGGCGGATCCTCGACGGCCGCGGGCTCACCATCTACGGCGACGGCCGCCAGACCCGCGACTTCGTCTTCGTGGGGGACCTGGTGGAAGCGGTGTGGGCCGCCCTGGCGGCCGGCCGGACCGCGCGGGGCGTCTACCAGATCGCCAGCGGCGTCGAGACGCCCATCAACGACCTGTTCGGCATGCTCGCCGACCTGGCCGAGGACCGCCTGGGGCGCCGGCCCGCGGTGGAGTACCGGCCCGCTCGGCCGGGCGAGGTGGCGCGGAACTTCGCCGACATCTCGCTGGCCCGGAAGGACCTGGGATTCGCCCCCGCCACCGCGCTCCGGCAGGGGCTCGCCCTGACGTTCGACTGGTTCCTCGCGCGGCGGCCCCCGGGGCCCAGCACGTGAGGCGCGTCCCTGCGAGGCTGGCCCTCGCCGCCGGCTCGCTGACCATCACGCTGGCGGCGCTGGAGTTGGGGGTGCGCCTCCTCGCCCCCCAGCCTCCTGTGGAGGGAGATCGCCGAGGTGAAGCGGATCTGCGATCGCCAGGGTGCTCGGCTGCTCGGGGCCGCCCGACCCGCCTTCAGATGGAGTTCCTGGCCAGCCGCGGGATCGCCGCCATCGACCTGACCCCCCTGTTCGCGCCGCCCTCGCCCTCGGGGACGTCTATGCGCGTCACGATCCCCACTTCAACGAGCACGGCTACGCCCTCGTCGCCGACGCCGTGGCACGGGAGTTCTGGCAGCGGCGCTGGCTCGGCCCCCCGGGGCAGCAACGATCCGCTAGGCGCGGGCGCCCCTGATCCGCCATACTGGCACGTACCCGGTTTATGGCGGAAATCCCCGAGGGCAATCCCGTCGACCTGACCCGGCTCCTGGCCCTCCGCGCGGAGTGGCGGCGGTCCGGGACGAGGGTCGTCTTCACCAACGGCTGCTTCGACCTGCTCCACCGGGGCCACGTGGAGCTGCTGCGCCAGGCCCGGGCCCAGGGCGACGTGCTCGTCGTGGGGATCAACGGCGACGCCTCCGTCACCGCCATCAAGGGCCCCGGGCGGCCCCTGGTGCGGGCCGCCGACCGCGCCGCCGTCCTGGCGGCCCTGGCCTGGGTGGACTGGGTCACCGTCTTCGAGGAGCCGACGCCGGCCCGGCTCATCGCCGCGCTGGAGCCCGACGTCCTGGTCAAGGGCGGCGACTGGCCGGTGAAGCAGATCGTGGGGGCCGCCGAGGTGCTCCGGCGCGGCGGGCGGGTCCTCTCCCTGCCCCTGCTGCCCGGCTACTCGACCACCGGGCTGGTGGAGCGCCTGCTGGCCGCCCGGGCGCCCGCCGGGGACGATGCGCAGCCGGCGCGGGCCGGCCGGCTGGCGGGGCTCGCCGAGTCCATCCGGGTCAAGCAGCGACTGCTGGCCGATTGCGGCGAGGCGATCGAGCGGGGCGGCCGGGTGCTGGCCGGGACGCTCCTGGGCGGGGGCAAGGTCCTGCTCTTCGGCAACGGCGGCAGCGCCGCCGAGGCCCAGCACATCGCGGCGGAGCTGGTGGGGCGCTTCGGGCGCGAGCGCCGCCCGCTGCCGGCCCTGGCGCTCACGACCGACACCTCCGCGCTCACCGCGCTGGGCAACGACTACGGGTTCGAGCGCGTCTTCGCCCGGCAGGTCGAGGCGCTGGCGAGCCCGGGCGACGCCGTGGTGGCGCTCAGCACCAGCGGCGCCTCGACCAACGTCCTGGCCGCGGTGATGGCGGCCCGGGAGCGGAAGTGCACGGTGCTGGGGATCACCGGGGCGGGCGGCACCCGGCTGGCCGGGCTCTGCGACGTGCCGGTGGTGGTGCCGAGCACGGTGACGTCGCGGGTCCAGGAGGCCTCCCTCACCATCGGGCACCTCTGGTGCGAGATCGTCGAGGCCTGCCTCGACGAGGCCCGCGAGCCGTGACCGAGTACCGGCCCGTCGACCTCTCGGGGCTCCGGACGGTCGGCCTCGCCGCGCGGCCCAGCAAGGTCCGCGTGGAGGACTTCGCGCAACCGGCGCGGGCGGGCGTCTCCTTCGCCGAGTTCATGGCCGGCCTGCCGCGCATCCTGTTCGGCGAGGACGTCCGCGCGGTGGTGGACGCCGTCGTGCGCGCCCGGCGGGCCGGCCGGCCCGTCATCGTCGGGCTCGGGGCCCACGTCATCAAGTGCGGCCTGTCGCCCGTGCTGGTCGACCTCATGGAGCGCGGGATCGTGACCGCGCTGGCCATGAACGGGGCGGGGCCCATCCACGACGTGGAGATCGCCCTGGTGGGCCGCACCTCCGAGGACGTGCAGGCCGGCCTCCGGGAGGGCGCGTTCGGCATGGCCCGGGAGACCGGGGAACTGATCCACGACGCGCTGGCCGCGGCCGGGCCCGGGGTGGGGCTCGGCGCCGCCATCGGGCGCCGCCTGCTCGAGGTGCGGGCGCCGCACGCC
>JBBIOF010000457.1:0-2924 GCA_037443505.1 Candidatus Rokuibacteriota bacterium | reverse complement strand
GCGCGGCGGCCGCGCCCTGGCTGCCGCGCGGCCGCGCGGACGAGGCCACCCTGGCCGCCTGCACGGCCTTCGGGCCGCCCGAGGTGCTCCTCGCCCGCCTGGAGGAGTACGTGCGGGGCGGCGGGTCGAAGTTCGTCGTGCGGCCCATGGGGCCGCCCGAGGGGATGCTGGAGCAGGTCGCGCGCCTGGCGGAGGAGGTGATCCCCGTCTTCCACGCCCGGTGACCGGCCGGCGGTCAGCTGGCGTGGAGGATGTCCACCAGGAGGTCGGGGTCGATGTTCCCGCCGGAGAGGATGACGCCCACGCGCGCGCCGCGCTCCACCGGCAGCTTGCCGGACAGCACGGCCGCCGCGCCCACCGCGCCCGTCGGCTCCACCACCACGCGCGCCCGGAGCACCAGGAAGCGCACCGCCGCCCGGATCTCCTCGTCGGTCACCAGCGCGATGTCCGTGAGGTTCTCCCGCAGGACGGGGAAGGTGAGCTCGCCGGGGGTCGTCACGCGGATGCCGTCGGCGATGGTGGGCGGCGGCGGGATCGTCACGCGCTCGCCCTTCTGGAGCGAGAGGTACGTGTCGTTGGCGGTGTCGGCCTCCACGCCGATGACGGTCATGCCGGGGAAGAGGGCGCGGGCCACCGTGCTGCAGCCGGCCATGAGCCCGCCGCCGCCCACCGGCCCCACCAGCGCGTCCAGGGAGGGCACGTCCTGGAGCAGCTCGAGGGCCGCCGTCCCCTGTCCCGCCATGACGGCGACATCGTCGAAGGGCGGTACCAGCACCCGGCCGGTCTCGTCCGCGATCCGCCGGGCGATGGCCTCGCGGTCCTCCCTCAGCCGGTCGTAGAAGACGATCTCGGCCCCGTAGCCGCGCGTGGCCTGGACCTTCATGATGGGCGCGTCCTCGGGCATGCAGACCAGCGCGCTGGTGCCCACCATGCGCGCGGCCAGCGCCACGCCCTGGGCGTGGTTGCCGGACGAGAAGGCCACCACCCCCCGGCGCAGCTCCCCGGGCGAGAGCGTCAGGAGCTTGTTCAGCGCGCCGCGGATCTTGAAGGAGCCGGCCCGCTGCAGGCTCTCGCACTTGAAGAAGACGTGGTAGCCGCTGGCGTCGTCCCACGCCGAGGACGTGATGACGGGCGTGCGGGTGACGCGGCCCAGCAGGCGCCGGGCGGCGGCGTGGACATCGTCGAGCGTCGGCCGGCCGGGGGCGGGCATCGCTCAAGTATACTCGGTCCATGCGTCGCTCCCGGCCCGTGCTCCTCGCGCTGCTGCCGCTGGTCCTGGCCGGCTGCTCCGTCATCTCCGTGGACCTCACGCCCAGGATCCGTCCGCTGGAGGAGGAGACGGTGGAGGGGCGCGGACACGCCAAGGTCCTGCTGCTGGACCTGTCGGGCCTCCTCACCGACGAGGGCGTGCGGCCGGTGCTGGAGCTGGGGGCGCCCGCCCCGCGGGTCCCGCTGCTGGTCCGCGTGCGCGAGGAGCTCAAGAAGGCCGCCGACGACCGGGACGTGCGCGCGCTGGTGGTGCGCATCAACAGCCCGGGCGGCACGGTGACGGCCTCGGACATCATCTACCGCGAGATCGAGCTGTTCCGGAACCGCGCGCGGGTGCCCGTGGTCGCCGTGATGATGGACGTGGCCGCCTCCGGCGGCTACTACGTCGCGCTGGCGGCCGACACCATCGTCGCCCACCCCACCACGGTGACGGGCTCCATCGGCACCATCATGATCAGCCTGAACGCCCAGGGCCTCCTGGAGAAGATCGGCGTGTCGGCGACCGCCATCAAGTCGGGCGCCCGCAAGGACATGGGCAGCCCCTTCCGGCAGCTCACGGAGGAGGAGCGGGCCATCTTCCAGGGGGTCATCGACGAGCTGCACCGGCAGTTCGTGGCGCGGGTGGCGGAGCGCCGCCGGCTGCCGCTCGACCGGGCCCGGCAGGTCGCCGACGGGCGCATCTACACGGCCGAGCAGGCCCTGGCCCTCGGCCTGGTGGACCGGATCGGCTACGTGAGCGACGCGGTGGCGCTGGCCCGCCGCGCCGCCGGCGTGGACGAGGCGCGGGTCATCGTCTACCGCCGGCCGCGCCAGTACCGGGCCACCTACTACGCCCGGTCGGAGGCCGAGGCGGGCGGGCTCGACGCCCTGGGCCGCATGGCGGCCCTGGCGGCCGGGGGGCCACGCTTCCTCTATCTCTGGTGGCCGTGACGGGCATCCGTGGCAGGGCCGCCGGAACGTCTCCGGCGGCCCTGGCGGCCCGCTCCCCCGGGGTCTCGCCGCGCGACAGCGCTTGACAGCGCCGGGGACCGGGACTAGGGTGGGCTCAGCCCTGAGGAAACCGGCCGCCGGTCTGAGAACCGGCAGGGGTCTTGTCGCCGGCCATCCCCACCCAGGTTCCTCAGGGCCTAGCTGTGCCGGGCCTGCCGTCGCCAGCCAGCACGTCCAGGTAGTGCTTGAGGATCCTGGCCGTGGCCCCCCAGATCGTCTCGCCCCGGTACTCGAAGAAGTAGACGGGCCGGCGCACGCCGTCGCGCTCCCACATCTCCACGCGGTACCCGTCGGGGCGCGCCAGCGCGCCGAAGGGGACCTCGATCACCTTCTCGATCTCCTCGCCGTCGGGCCGCCAGGCGACGGGCTCGCGGACGAGCCCCACCCAGGGCGTGATGACGAACCGCGTGGCCACGGTCTCCGTGTCGTCCAGCATCCCCAGGGGCTCCACCGCCCCGCGCGGCAGGCCGATCTCCTCCTCGCACTCGCGGAGCGCCGCGTCGAGCGCCGTGCGGTCGCCCGGGTCCACCACGCCGCCCGGGAAGGAGATCTGACCCTTGTGGTGGTCCACCAGCTCCGTCCGCTTGGCGAAGACCAGGCAGGGCTCGCCGCGGTCGACGATGGGGACCAGCACGGCCGCCGGCACCAGCGGCCCCGGCGGCACC
>JBBIOF010000456.1:0-2928 GCA_037443505.1 Candidatus Rokuibacteriota bacterium | reverse complement strand
CGCCCGCGCTCGCGGCGACGCATGCCCCGCACCTCGAAGACGTCGCGGAAGTCGGCGTTGAACAGCACCTCGAGCGTGAGCTCGCACGGCTCCTCGTGGTAGCTCGACAGCGTGATGGTCTGCAGCAGGTGCGACTCGTAGACCATCAGGTGGCGGTCCACGTGGATGGTGTTGCGGGGCACGGGCCGCTCCGGCCCCGAGGGGCCGGCGGGGATGTCGGCGTTGGTCAGCGCCACCAGGATGCGGTCGTTGTCGGGGCTGATCTCGGCGTCGAGGAGCAGCGGGCGCTCGCCGTTGAGCCTGAGCTCGAGCCACCTGAGGTACCGCGTGCCGGCGACGTAGAAGCCCAGCTCGCCCTCGAAGTGCGCGGGCAGGTCGCCGTGACGGTCGGCGACCAGGAAGGCCTCGCCGTGCTTGAGGACGAGCTTCGGGATCGCGGCGGCCTCCGGCGAGGCCTGGATGTGGAAGTCCACGGCCGGGATGTGATCGTCCACGCGTCCTCCCCTCACGCGGCGCGGGTGCCTGCCGGCACCCGGGTTGCATTCTCACGCGGCTCGACATGCGAATCGCGCAGGTCGCTCCGCTGTACGAGGCCGTGCCGCCGCACCTCTACGGCGGGACCGAGCGCGTGGTGGCGTGGCTCACGGCGGAGCTGGTGCGGCGCGGGCACGAGGTGACCCTCTTCGCCAGCGGGGACTCGCGCACGCCGGCCCGGCTGATCGCGCCGTGCCCCCGTGCGCTCCGGCTGGACCCGTCCCACCCCGACCCGGTGGCCGCGCACGTCGTCGAGATCGGGCAGGTCGTGGAGCGCGCCTCGGACTTCGACCTGATCCACTGCCACGTGGACTCCCTGGCGTTCCCCGTCGGGCGGCTCACCCCCGCTCCCGTCCTTCATACCATGCACGGCCGCCTGGACCTGCGTCACCTGGCGCGGGTCTTCTCGCACTTCACGGACGTCCCGCTGGTGTCCGTCAGCGACGCCCAGCGCGAGCCCCTGCTCCACCTCCCGCTGCGCTGGGAGGCCACCGTCCACCACGGCCTGCCCGTCTCGGAGATCCCGTTCGACCCCTCCGGGGGGCGCGGCGGGTACCTGGTGTTCCTGGGGCGGATGTCGCCGGAGAAGCGGCCGGACCTGGCCATCGCGGTGGCCACGCGGCTCGACCTGCCGCTGAGGATCGCGGCCAAGGTGGACCGCCCCGACCGCGAGTACTTCGAGCGGGAGATCCGGCCCCTCCTGAGCCATCCGCTGGTGGAGTTCCTCGGCGAGGTCGGGGAGGAGGACAAGCGCGCGCTCCTGACCGACGCCCTCTGCCTGCTGTTCCCCATCGACTGGCCGGAGCCGTTCGGGCTGGCGATGATCGAGGCGCTGGCGTGCGGCACCCCCGTCGTCGCCAGGCCGTGCGGCGCCGTGCCCGAGGTGATCCGCGACGGGGAGACCGGCTTCATCGCCGAGACCGTGGACGAGATGGTGGCGGCCGTCAAGCGGGTGGATCTGCTCGACCGGACGCGGTGCCGGCAGCGGGCCGACGAGCGCTTCTCCGTGCGGTCGATGACCGACGCCTACGAGGCGGTGTACCGGAGGCTGGCCCGCTGAGGCGCCGGACACGACGAAGGCCGGGAGCCCGGTCCCGGCCTTCGCATGCCCGAAGCGTCCGCCCCTACTTCGAGGAGCCGCCCATCCTGGGCGAGGCCGCCGGGCCGGGGTCGTGCCCCTTCTCCTTGAGCGCCTGCTGGGCGGCCCGCACCTGCTGGCGGTTGCCCTTGCCCATCGTGTCCTTCTTCATCGCGTCCTTCGCGGCATCGCCCTTCGTGGTCTCCTTCGCGGCGTCACCGGACTTCGGGGCCTCGCCGGTGGCCGTCGAGCTCCCGCCGGCGCCGCCCGCGGGCCCCCTGTCGCCCGGCGAGGTCGGGGACCCCGACTGCGCCGCCGCGGCGGCGACGATCATCAGGCCCGCCACGCCGGGCGCGAGCGCACTGATCCACTTCCCCATGGCCGTCCTCCTTCACTCCTCGGCGGATCATCGTTGACGGTTCGCCCCACGTTCAGGATCCCGGGAGCAACCGACATGCCACGACGTCCAGCTCAGCCCGCCTGCCGGCGGTCTCCGGTGCCGCGCCCCGGCTCGGCCCCCTCGACCCGGGCCAGCCGCGGCAGGGTGACGGGACGGCCGTCGCGCGAGGAGCGGTAGATGGCCTCGATGACGCGGACCTCCTGGAGGCCCTCGACGCCCGACGGCTGAGGCTGGCGCTCCTCCCGCAGGGCCGTCGAGAAGGCGGCGATGGCCGCCGCCACCTCGTCGACGGGCTCGAAGACCTGCTCCTGGCGCTCGCCGCGGCGCACCAGCCGGAGCCGCATGGGCCGGTCGGGGGCGAACGCCTCGCCGATCTCCACCAGCCCGTCGTCGCCGAAGACGGCCAGCACGGAGCGCGGCTCCTCGCCGAAGCTCGTGTGGAAGTGAGCCAGGCGCTCGTCGGGGAAGCGGATCAGGGCCACCGCGCTCTCGTCCACGTCGCCGCCGTAGCGGCGGCTGGTGCGTGCGGTCATGGCCATCACCTGGGCCGGGTCGGCGCCCAGGAGCCGGCGGGCGGCGTAGATGCACTCGACGCCGAGGTGGTACACGGTGCCTCCGCCCAGGCGGCGCTGCAGGCGCGGGCTCTCCGGGGCCTCCACGCGCGACGTGAAGTCGGCGCTGACCGTCTTGGGGACGCCGATCTGGCCCGTCCGCACCAGGGACAGCGCCCGGGCCAGCGCCGGGCGGAAGTGCGGGCGGTAGGCCACCATCAGCTTGACGCGATTGGTGTGGCAGGTGCGGATCATCCGGCGGCACTCGTCGGCGGTGACCGCCATGGGCGCCTCGCAGAGGACGTGCACGCCCGCCCGCGCGGCCTCCACCGCGTAGTCACAGTGCAACGAGTTCGGCAGGGCTA
>JBBIOF010000455.1:0-2937 GCA_037443505.1 Candidatus Rokuibacteriota bacterium | reverse complement strand
CGTCCAGGGCGCCGCGCATGGCCACGGCCACGGCGGGCAGCCCGGCGGCGCGGGCCTCGCCGAGCAGGCGGCCCGACGGCTGGCAGGCGATGAGCGCGTCCCAGCCGTGGTCCAGCAGCCAGCGCGTCTCGGTGAGGATGCGGATCTCCTGGCCGCCGAGGCCGAGGGAGGCCTCGGTGTGGAGCACGAGAGGGCGAGAGGACGCCACGCCGTGTCAGTATAGACGACGCGATGGTCCACCGCTTCATCGAGCACTTCACGTACCTGGGCCTGTTCCTGGTGCTCTTCGGTGCCGGGCTCGGGCTGCCCATCCCGGAGGAGGGGCCCATCGTGGCGGCGGGCGTCCTGGCCCACCAGCAGGTGGTCCGATGGTGGATGGCGCTGCCGGTGTGCATCGCCGGCGTGCTGGGCGGCGACATGGTCCTCTACTGGGTGGGGCACCACTGGGGCGAGCGCGTGCTCGAGTGGCGCGTGGTGCGGCGGGTGCTGAGCCGCGAGCGCGAGGAGTGGCTCAAGGCGGGATACCGGCGGCACGGCGTCAAGATCGTCTTCACGGCGCGCCACGTGGTGGGCCTGCGGGCGGCCGCCTTCCTCACCGCCGGCATCGCCCGCGTGCCGTTCCTCAGGTTCCTGGCCGCCGACGCCGCGGCCTCGCTCCTCGGGGTGCCCGCCGGCTTCGGGCTCGCGTTCCTGTTCGCCGACCAGATCGCCGGCGTGCTGTCCGACGTGCACCGCGTGGAGCGCTGGCTGGCGCTGTACGCGCTGCTGGGGGTGGCGGTGTGGCTCGCCTGGCTGGCGTGGAAGCAGAGCCGCCGCCCGTGAGGGGGCGCGCGCGCCCCTCCCGGTCCCGCGTGCTATAGTCGGCCAGGGGTCTCCGTGACGCCGGCCGACCGAAAGCCCTGGCACGCGACCTTCCGCCTGCTCGAGCGGGACGAGCGCGTCTTCGCGGTGCTGCTCGCCGTGGCCATGGTGGGCGGCCTGGTGAGCCTCGGGCTGGTCCCGCTGCGGCCCCGCCACCGCATCGACCTCCACTGGCTGGTCTTCTGGTTCGCCACCTACAAGCTGGGGATCTTCGCCCTGGTCACCGTGAACCCCCGGGCCACCCGCGCCATCTTCCTGGGGGCCCTGGGCGTGGACCTGCTCCTGGTGTTCGTCCTGCTGTGCCTCACGGGGGGCGGCGACAGCCTCTTCTACCTCCTCTTCTTCCCCCTGGTGGCGGTCAATGCCTACTACTTCGGTCCCTGGGTGGGCCTGGGCGCGGCCATCGTGGCCGCCGGCCTCTACACGCTCTCCGCCTGGCTCATGCCCCCGTGGGTTGGCTGGACGCCCGGCGTCATCCTCTCCGCGCTCGTCGGCCTGCCGGCCCTCACGCTGGGCCTGGTGGCCGAGCGGGAGCGGCGGGCCCGCGGGGAGGTGGAGCGGCTGAACACCGAGCTGACGGGCACGCTGCACCGCCTGCGCGCGGCCCAGGACGAGCTGCTGGTGGCCGAGCGCATGGCGACCGTCGGGCGCCTGTCGCTGAAGGTGGCGCACGAGGTGCGCAACCCGATCAGCGCCATCCAGCTCAACGCCGAGATGCTCCAGGAGAGCCTGCGCGGCGGCGACGCCGCGGAGTCGGAGGAGGCGGCGGCGCTGCTGGCCGCCATCCGCGACCAGGTGAAGACGCTGGACGCGCTCACCGAGGAGTACCTGGCCTTCGCCCGGTTCCCGCGTCCCCACTTCGAGGAGGAGTCGGTGAACGACCTGGTCGTGGAGCTGGGCGACTTCGTCCGGCCCGTCGCCACCCGGCAGGGGCTGCGCCTGCTCGTGGAGACCGATCCCGCGGTGCCCCTCATGGAGATCGACCGCGGGCTCCTGCGGCAGGCCGTGCTGAACCTGGTCAAGAACGGGCTGGAGGCGCTGTCCCGGGGCGGCGAGCTGACCCTGGCCAGCCGCGCGGTCGGCGGCGGCGTGGAGGTCTCCGTGTGCGACACGGGACCGGGGATCAGCGAGGAGGTCGCCCGCCGGCTGTTCGAGCCCTTCTTCACCACCAAGCCGCAGGGCACGGGGCTCGGGCTCAGCATCGCGCGCCAGATCGCGGACGAGCACGGCGGCGAGGTCCGGTGGGCCAACCGCCCCGGCGGCGGCGCCTGCTTCACGATCCGGCTGCCGCTCAGGAAGCCGGCCCGTGCCTGAGCCGGCCACGGTCCTGGTCGCCGACGACGACCCCGGGCTCCGCGAGAGCCTTGAGCGCACGCTGACCCGCGACGGCTACCGGGTGCTCCTGGCGCCCGACGGCCGCGCCGCCCTGGACCGCCTGCAGGGGGGTGGGGTGGACCTGGTGCTGACCGACCTCAAGATGCCCGGCCTCAGCGGGCTCGAGCTGCTGCGCGCGGTGAAGGCCATCGCGCCCGACGTGGACGTCATCCTCCTCACTGCCTTCGGCACCATCGAGGAAGCGGTGAAGGCCATGAAGGAAGGGGCCTACGACTTCCTCACCAAGCCCTTCCAGCGGGCGCAGCTCCAGCGGGTGATCCGCCAGGCGCTGGAGCGGCGGGAGCTGATCCAGCAGAACCGCGCGCTCCAGCAGCGCCTGGACGCGCTGCTGCGCCAGGGGGCGGCCATCGGGGCCAGCCCCGCCTTCCGCCGGATGATGACGCTGGTGGAGCAGGTGGCCGACAGCTCCGCGACCATCCTCATCCAGGGCGAGAGCGGCACCGGCAAGGAGCTGGTGGCTCGCACGATCCACGAGCGCTCCGCCCGCCGCACGGGCCCGTTCGTGGCGGTCAACTGCGCGGCGCTGCCCGAGGCGCTGCTGGAGTCGGAGCTGTTCGGCTACGAGAAGGGGGCCTTCACCGGCGCGGCCGGGCGCAAGGAGGGGCGCTTCGAGCTGGCCGACGGCGGCACGCTGTTCCTCGACGAGGTGGCCGATCTCTCGCTGGTCACCCAGCCCAAGAT
>JBBIOF010000454.1:0-2939 GCA_037443505.1 Candidatus Rokuibacteriota bacterium | reverse complement strand
CGGCCGGGGCCGCCGCGGAGGGCGCAGTCCGCGACGGCCCCGGCCTGGGCTGGGCCCGAGCCGGCAGGGTGGACAGCGACATCCAGGCGACGACGGCGGCAAACGCGCCGGCGAGCGCCGGAAGTCCCGCCCACCGCGTCCATGCTCGGGACGACCGCACGACTGCTGGCGTTGCAACCGGTGAACCATGCCCGGCCGGCGGCGCCCGGTCACGGCGGGCCGTTCTTCGCACACTTCCGCGCGCGGCTCGGCCCGGCGCCCGGGACCGACCCCCTCGGAACCGGGGAATTTTCCCCGCCGCCGGGAGAAATCCCCCGGGGAAGCCGCCCCGGCTCAGCCCGCGGCCACGGCGACGCGGTTGCGCCCCGCCCGCTTGGCCTGGAGCAGCGCCGCGTCCGCGGCATCGACCAGCCCCTGCGCGGTGACCCCGTCCCGGGGGCAGGCCGCGACCCCGATGCTCACGGTGATCCTCCGGGCGACGCCCCGGGCCAGGGCCAGCGGCTCGTCCTCCACCGCCGCGCGGACACGCTCGGCGACGTGCAGGGCCCCCGCCACGTCCGTGTGCGGGAGGATCACCGCGAACTCCTCGCCTCCGTACCGGCAGGGCAGGTCCACCTCCCGGAGGCAGCGCCGCAGCCGGCGCGCGACCTCGCGGAGGGCGCGGTCTCCCGCCGGGTGCCCGTACGCGTCGTTGACGGCCTTGAAATGATCCACGTCGAGCATCAGGAGGCTGACGGGCTCGCCGTAGCGGCGGCAGCGTCCCACCGCCTCCTCCAGGCTCCGCCGGAAGTGGCGCTGGGAGTAGAGGCCGGTGAGGTCGTCGGTGATCGCCAGGGTGTACAGGCGCGCGTTCTCGAACGCCACCGAGACGTGGTCGCGGAGTGCCCGGAGCAGGCGCACGTCCTCGCACCCCACCGGCCGGGCGGCGGAGGGCCAGACCACGAGGAGCCCGGTGCTGACCCCGCCCAGCCCGAGGGCCAGCGTCGTCACCCCGTCGCGCTCGTGGAACTGCACGCCCTCCAGCGCCCCGGCGCGCCACCGGTCCAGGACGCCCGCCGGGACCGTGGATGCGGGGGCCCCGGCGCTCGCCGGGCAGCGGGCGAGGCGGCCGTCCGGCAGCCGCTCGTGAATCTCCAGCTCGCCCGGCGTGCGGTTCGACGACACCAGCGCGACGCGGGTCGCCCCCAGCACCTCGGCCACGGTCTCGAGCACCACCGGCTCGAGCTCGGCAAGCACGACCGTCCTGCTCACGCGGTCCACGATGGAGTAGAGCACGAACAGCTCGCTCCCCTGCTGGCGGATCGCCTCCAGCGAGCCGGCCAGCCGGCTCGCCATCGTGTTGAATGCGGCCGCCAGCTCCGCCACCTCGCCCCGACCCGCGACCGGCACGCGCGTGGCCAGGTCGCCGGCGCCGATGCGGCGCGTGGCCGCGATGAGGCGACGCACCGGCCGGTGGACGACGACGGTCGCCACGATCCCCACCAGGCAGGCCAGGACCACCGACAGGCCCAGCCACGTCAGGCCCAGGCGTCGCCGGACGGCACCGAGCACCGCAGCCTCACGCCCGGCGGGGCGCTCGAGCACGAGCACCCCGTTGAGCCGCGCCGCCGCGCCGTGGCACCCGTGACAGCGCGGCTCGTTGACCAGCGGCAGGGCGAGCTGGTATACGCGCTCGCCGGCGGTATCCGTGACCAGCGCGCTCCGCGCGGCAGCACCTCCACCTGCGGGGTGGCAGGCCCGGCAGCGCTCGTCTGCCGGGTCGACGACCCGGCCGCGCTCCGCCGCGGGGAAGGCATGGGCCACCCGGCCCCGGCGGTCGACGATCATCAGGCGCCTGAACTGGCCCGTGGCCCCGACCTCCTCCAGCGCGCGCTGGGTGAGCCCCTCGGCGCGGCGCAGCATCTGCTCCTGGATCGACGCCTTGATCGCCTCGGCGAGCGCCGCCGTCTCCCGCTCCATCTGCTCGGCGAGGAACCCGGCGAGAAAGCGGTCGAGGCCGACCAGCGACGCCGCGGCAGCCAGCGCGAGGACCGGCAGCAGCGCGGCCAGCAAGCGTGCGCGGAGGGAGTGCAAGCCCGCTCGGGGCCGCCCGCCGGCCGCCGTCACGGCGCCGCCGGTCCGTCCCCCGTGGAGGGCAGCTCGACCACGAACCGGCTGCCCCGCCCGGGCTCGGACTCCACCCGGATCTCGCCGCCGTGCCGCGCGACGATCCCCCTGGCGACCGCCAGGCCGAGCCCGGTGCCGTGCGGCTTGGTCGTGAAGAAGGGGTCGAAGATGCGCTGGCGGAGCTCCGGGCCCATGCCGACGCCGGTGTCCGCCACCTCCAGGCAGACGCGCCTCCCCCGGTGGTAGCTCGCCGCCGTGAGCCTGCCGCCCTGCGGCATGGCGTCCACCGCGTTGAGCATGAGGTTCACCAGGACCTCACGCAGCTCCGCCGGGCGGCCCATCACCCGCCCCACCCCGTCGGGCTCGATCTTGAGCTCGATGCCCGCACGGGCCTTGACCAGCGGCTCCACCATGGCCGCCGCCTCGCGGATCAGCTGGCCGGGATCGACCGGGACGAAGGGCTCCTCCTCCCGGCGCACCAGCTGGCGCAGGCGGCGCATCGCCGCGGTGCCGTCCCGCACCGCCCCCTCCATGGCGTCCAGCGAGCAGGTGGGGACGCCGCCGCGCTCCCGCAGGAGGTACAGGTGGCCCTCGAGCACGGTGAACAGGTTGTTCAGGTCGTGGGCGACGCCGGCGGCGATCTCGCCGGCCGCGCGCAGGCGCTCGGTGGCCGACAGCTTGGAGGCCAGCATGTCGCGCTGGCGCTCCTGGCCGCGCAGGATCCGCTCCACCACGATGACCGCGCCCAGCCAGAGCACGAGGCCGCCGGCCAGGCCGAGCGACCATGCCGTCGCCCGCAGCCGGCGCCGCTCCGCGGCCAGCGTCCCGGCCTC
>JBBIOF010000453.1:0-2942 GCA_037443505.1 Candidatus Rokuibacteriota bacterium | reverse complement strand
TCGTCGTCCGGGGCGGGCGAGCCGCGGCCGTCGCGGTTGCTCGTGGTCACGTAGAGGGCGCCGTCGGGGCCCGCCACCACGTCCCGCAGGCGCCCGTGGGAGCCCGCCAGCAGCGCCGTGACCCCCGTCACGGCGCCGAGGTCGGGGGCGAACGCGATGCGCAGGAGGCGGCGGCCGCGGAGGGCGGCGACGTAGAGGTCGTCGCCCAGGAAGGCGATCCCGGAGGGCGCCCAGGTGTCCCGGCCGGACTCCAGCACCGGCTCCACGAAGCGGGCGTCGCCCCCGCGGCCGGCGACCTCGGGCCAGCCGTAGTTGCGGCCGGGCAGGATCAGGTTGATCTCGTCGTGCCCGCCCGGGAACCCCGAGGGCCCGTGCTCGGACGCCACCAGGCGCCCGCTCCGGTGCCAGGCGATCCCCTGCGGGTTGCGGTGGCCCAGGGACCAGATCGGCGAGCCCGGGAACGGGTTGTCGGCCGGGACCGAGCCGTCGCCGTCGATCCTGAGGACCTTGCCCGCCGGCGAGTCGCGCCGCTGGGCCAGGCGCGACCGGCCCGCGTCCCCCGTCGTGACGTAGAGCTTGCCGTCCGGGCCGAACTTGAGCCGGCAGCCGTCGTGGATGGAGCCGGCGGGCAGGTCGTCGAGCAGCGCCCGCTCCTCCCGCGCCCGGCCGTCGCGGAACCGGAGGGCCACCACGCGGTTCACCAGGTCGCCGCCCTTCCGGGCCGTGTAGCAGGCGTACATCCTGCCGTTGTCGCCGAACCGGGGATCGAGCGCCAGCCCCATGAGCCCGGCCTCGCCCCGGGCCTCCGCGGCCAGCGTGGCCACCGGCGTGACGCGGCCCGCGTCCACGAGCCCGATGCGACCCGGGCGCTCCGTGACGAAGAGGCGGCCGTCGGGCGCGAAGGCGAGCGCCCAGGGCACCTCGAGGCCCGAGGCGACCACCGTGACGCGCGGCTCGGCCGGAGCGGCCGGCGCCGCGGGGACGAGCGCCGCCGCCAGCGCCGCCAGACCCCGAGCGGCGAGTGATCTCACCCCCATGTGCGTCCTCCCCGTGGCCGTGGAGCCACGGTCGTGGCCCGGCGAGTGTAGCCCCGGCATCCCGACCCGGCAACGCGCCGGAATCCCGCCGGCCGGTCCGTGCATCTCACCAGCACCGGGCGGGTGCCCCCTCGCCCTCCGCCCGAGCGCCTGGAGGTGACCGCATGGCTGCCACGACCGTCAGCGACCTCAGGACACGGACCGACGCCGCATGGGCCAACCTCACCCGCCAGCTCCAGGGCATGGAGCCCCACCTGGAGCGCTCCGACGCGCCGGGGGAGTGGACGACCCGCGAGGTCCTCTCGCATCTCCTCTTCGAGCCGGGCTGGGACCCGGTCGCGACGCTCGCGAGCTTCTCCGCGTCCGCGCCGCCGCTGGTGGAGATCGAGCCCGGCAGGACCAACCTCACGGACGAGCGGCGCCGGATGTCCCTGGCCCAGCTCGTGGGCGCGCTCGACGCCCAGCGCCGTGCCGTTCAGGGCTACCTCGAGTCGCTGCCGGAGGGGGAGCTGACGGCCCGGAAGGCGCGCATCCCGCTCTTCAAGCAGTTCATGAACACCGACGAGGTGAGTCTCGCGGTCTACGTGGGCGCCATGTTCGGCGCTCACTGGGACAACCACGCGGGCCAGCTGGCGAAGATCCGGAAGGCGGTGGGGATGCCCGAGGCCGCGTAGCCGCGAGCCCGGCCCTCGCGAGCCGCCGCGCGGGACCACGCGCGGGGCGTCCGCTGCCCCGTGGCGGCTGGGCTCCACCGGGACGCGCCCCGTCCGCATCACGCGGAACTGGAACGGGTCCATCGCGAGGCTCACGCGCCGCGGCCGCCCAGGTAGGCGGCCCGGATCCTGGAGTCGCCGGAGAGCGCGGCGCTCGAGCCCGCCATGACCAGGCGGCCCGTCTCGAGCACGTACCCGCGCGCGGCGAGCCGGAGCGCCGCCCGCGCGTTCTGCTCCACGAGCAGCACGGCCACCCCCTCGCGGTTGACGGCGCGGATGACGCGGAAGATCTCGCGCGCCACCAAAGGGGCCAGGCCCAGCGACGGCTCGTCCAGCAGCAGGAGCCGCGGCCGCGCCATGAGCGCCCGCGCGATGGCCAGCATCTGCTGCTCGCCGCCGGACAGCGTGCCCGCCGGCTGGCGCCGCCGCTCCCGCAGCACGGGGAACAGGCCGAGGGCGCTCTCCAGGCGCTCGCCCAGCTCGCGCCGCGGCGCGGTGTGCGCACCGGCCAGGAGGTTCTCCAGCACGCTGAACTCGGGGAAGATCTCGCGGCCCTCCGGGACGTGGCCGACCCCCGCGGCCACCACCGCGTCCGCCGGCCAGCCGGTGATGTCCCGGCCCCGGTAGCGGATCCGCCCGCGGACCGGGCGGACCAGGCCGGACACGGCCCGCAGCGTGGTGGACTTGCCCGCGCCGTTGGCCCCCAGCAGCGTCACGATCTCCCCCTCGCCGACGGCGAGCGACACGTCCTCCAGCGCCCGGCGCTTGCCGTAGAAGACGGTGACGTCCTCCAGCTCAAGCATCGGCGCCGTCGCTGCCCAGGTAGGCCTCGATGACGGCCGGGTCGGCCGCCACCTCCGCCGGCTTGCCCTCGGCGATCTTCCGCCCGTAGTGGAGGACGGCCACGCGGTCGGAGATGGACATGACCAGCTCCATGTCATGCTCCACCACCATGACGGTGAGGCCCAGCTCGTCCCGCAGGCGGCAGATGAGGTCCATGAGGGCGCGGGTCTCCGTGGGGTTGAGGCCGCCGGCCGGCTCGTCGAGGAGCAGCAGCCGCGGCCCGGCCGCCAGCGCGCGCGCCATCTCCAGGCGCTTCTGCTGCCCCAGCGGCAGACTGCCCGCCTCGACGCCGGCCACGTCGGCGAGCCCCACGCGCTCCAGCAGGGCCTCCGCGTGCCGGCGGGCCCGG